>NZ_JBISBU010000001.1:0-279768 GCF_044385805.1 Haloferula sp. A504 | reverse complement strand
CAAAAAAACATACATTTAGGGTCTTTATCTACGAGGTTCATGGTAGTTTTAGGTGGAACGGCCCGCTTCTTTCCTACGGTTTCCTGAGTCCGTGTCCTTCCGCGCTCCACTCTGCGGCGCGTCGCATCATGTCCGGGGCGTGGTTTCCGGTGAGGACGATTTTCAATTCGTCGGGGTGCGGTCGTCCGGGCTTGATCTTGAAGCGGTATTTGCCGGGTCGCGCGCCGCGTAATCTGGCGATGATTTGGATGCTTTCGAGAAACTCCTCGACGTTTTGGGTGGTTCGTCCGCGTGCGGTGTATCCTTGTCGCAACCGCCTACGTCCCGCGGGGCTGAAGTTCCAAGTGACAATGGCCAAGTTCCAGTGGAGCATGGCGCAGCTCATCGAAGATGACCGCGGGATCACCAGAGTGGGAGACACCGGACAAACCGAAGCCGGGCCCGCAGTTCGACGTCCGAACCCGCAGCCGATTCCTCGGCATTCCCGCACTTCTCCTCGGCCTTTCGTTCGTCGTGTTTGCAGTGATCGGCCTGTTTCGAGACCCGTTTCCCGACGCCTTTCCTGACTGGATCGGCCTGTCTTTTCTGCTCCTTCCTCTCGCCCTTGGTTTCTGGATCGCCGTTACCGGACTCCAACTCTTGCGCGCACCCACCTTCGGCCTTCTCAAGTCGAACCTGGGGATTCTGTCCTTTCTCGCAGCCTTCAGCGTCATGGCCCGCTTCGTGGGCCCGTGGTGGACGCCCAGCCTGTTCGTCATCGCGCTCGCCGCCATCGCCACCTACCTCGGTTCGGTACGTCTTTTGGCGGAGTGGCTTATTGAGCCCCCCCGACCCACGACCCGCGAGTGGATCAGCAGGGGAATGATGATCCTCCTGTCTTTCCTTCTCTGGATCGACCTCAGCTCGGTGCTGAACAAGGTCGAGATGCGCAACGACGACTTCGGGATTTCGGTAATCTCCGAGTTCCTCATCGGTTTTCTCCTGCCGATTCTGGTGGCAGTGGGCTTTTTCCATCTCAGCGTGCGTCTCCTCCGGCTGAATTCCCGGCCTTGTCCGTAGTCCTCCCATTTTCCTTGGCCTTTCCGCCTTCTTCGCGGTTCATTCCCCCGCGATCTGCGATCTGAAATCCGAAATCTGAAATCGAAGTGTTCTCCACCCTCTCCGACTCCCTCGACAAGACCTTCCGCAACCTCCGCGGCGTCGGGAAAATTTCCGAAAAGAACATCACCGACGCCCTGCGAGAGATCCGCCTCGCCCTGCTCGAGGCGGATGTCGAGTTCACCGTCGCCAAGACCTTCATCGCCCATGTGAAGGAGCAGGCGATGGGCGCGGAGGTGCTCAAGTCGATCAAGCCCGGCGAGCAGATCGTCAAGATCTTCCACGACGAGCTGGCCGACCTGCTCGGCGGCGACCAGGTGCCGCTCAATCTCGAGTCTCCGGGGCGTCTTCTCCTGTGCGGCCTGAACGGCGCCGGCAAGACGACCACCGCCGGCAAGCTCGCGCTGCGGCTCAAGAACGAAGGCCGCAAACCGGTCCTCATCGCCTGCGACCTCTACCGTCCCGCGGCCATCGACCAGCTCGCGACGGTCGCCGGACAGGTGGGGGTGCCGGTTTACACCCCCGATGCCTCGGAAAGCGACGTGGTCAAGGTGGCGAAGGAAGCCCTCGCCTGGGCCGACACGCAGCCGCATGACGTGGTCATCTTCGACACCGCCGGCCGGCAGGAAATCGACGAGCGGCTGGTCGAGGAACTCAAGAGCCTCCACGCCTTCGTCCAACCGCAGGAAACCCTGCTCGTGGCCGATGCCGCGACTGGTCAGGGAGCGGTCTCGGTCGCGAAGCACTTCGATGAAGCCGTGGGCATCGACGGGATCATCCTCACCAAGCTCGACGGTGACGCCCGAGGCGGGGCCGCGCTGTCCATGCGCGCCGTGACCGGCAAGCCGATCAAATACGCCGGTGAAGGCGAAAAGCTCGACCAGCTCTTCGAGTTCCACCCCAGCCGCATGGCCGATCGGATCCTGGGCATGGGCGACGTCGTCGGCATGGTCGAGCAGGTCGCCCAGAAGATCGACGAGAAGAGCGCGATGAAGTCGATGGAGCGGATGGCTTCCGGCAAGTTCGATTTCTACGACTTCCTCGACCAGATGAAGATGATCGGCAAGCTCGGCGACATGAAGGGCCTGATGTCCCTGATGCCCGGCTTCAACAAGATGAAGAAGCAGCTCCCCGATGCGGCCTTCGACCCCAAGCGGCTCAAGCGCACCGAGGCCATCGTGCTATCCATGACCCCCTTCGAGCGGCGTCGGCCGGAAATCATCAAGGGCTCGCGGCGTCAGCGCATCGCCGCCGGCTCCGGGGTGACGCTGGTCGAGGTGAACCGCCTGCTCAAGCAGTTCGGCGAAATGCGCAAGATGATGCGCTCGCCGAAGCGAATGAAGAAGATGATGGGCGGTCTCGGCGGCATGGGCGGTGGCTTTCCCGGCATGGGAGGTGGAGGCATGCCCAATCCCGGAGATCTGGGCGATCTGGAGGGTTTGCTGAAGGGCCTGGGTGGGAAAAAACGCTGAATCGCCGAAAAAAAGCCCGAGAAACCCCTAAGTTGAGGCTGGCCCCCGCCGTTCCGAGGTGAAATCCTCCCAAAAAGTTCCCAAATTCAAGTCATGAGTCTTCACGCCCAAATGTCCCCCGAGGCAATGCAGCAGCTCGAGGCCCGCAAGCGGTCGGCGACGGTGCTCAGCATCGTCATCAGCCTGCTGGTGATCCTCCTCGTCGGCCTCATCCTCGCCTTCATCCTCCTGACTCCCTGGAGCAAGGAGACCCCGGTGATCGTCTCCTACTCCGCCGGAGTCGAGGACAACACCGAGATCCAGCCGAAGAAGCCCACCAACCAGGTGGAGCGCAAACCCAGCGCGCCCTCGAGTTCGGCGGCCAAGGTGATCGCCTCCAACACCGCCTCCCCGACCGCCGTGCCCGTGCCGGACGTGATGGTCACCGAGCCTTCGCTCGAGTTCGGCAGCGGTGATGACTTCGGCGATGGCTGGGGTTCCGACGGCGACGGTTCCGGCGGCGGTGGTTTCGGCAGCATCCCGGCGACCATGAGCAAGCGCTGCTCGAAGGCCGACCGCATGGAGCGCCTGCTCTCCAACGGCGGGACGGCCGAATGCGAGGAAGCGGTGGTCAAGGCCCTGCGCTGGCTCAAGAAGACGCAGAACGAGGACGGCAGTTGGACCGGCAGCTACAAGGCGGCGATGACAGGTTACGCGCTGCTCGCCTACCTCGGGCACTGCGAGACCCCCCTTTCCGAGGAGTTCGGCGACTCGGTCACCCGCGGCATCATCTATCTGGTGGACCTGGGCATGAAACAGGATGGCCGCCTGGCCACTTCTCCCGTGGGCGGGCACCAGTGGGTCTACGAGCACGGCATCGCCACCTACGCGCTCGCCGAAGCCTACACCTTCTGCCACCAACTCGGACTGAACATTCCCAACCTCGACAAGGTGACCCGCAAGGCCGGAGACATGATCATCAACGGCCAGGGCGAGTCCGGTGGCTGGGTCTATGGCTACAAGCCGACCAACGGGGGAGACAACTCGGTCGGCTCCTGGCAGGTTCAGGCCATGAAGGCCTGCAAGCACACCGGCCTGTGGGACACGGGAGCCTTCCGCAAGCCCGCCAGAAAGGCGTTGGAATGGTATGAGAAGAGCCAGAGCCCGCAAGGTGCCATCGGCTACCGGGGCCCCGGTGGGGCGAGTCACGGCCTCACCAGCGGAGGTGTCCTCGCCTTCCAGATGTGGGGTGAAGGAAAGTCCAAGCCGGCCCGGCTCGGCATCAAGAACATCAGCAAGAACTCGGAGTTCGACTGGGATGGCGAATCCGCCAACCTCTACTACCACTACTACAACGCGCAGGCGATGCTGAACCACGGCGGGGTCGAGTGGAAGAACTACAACGAGCGCGTCCGGGACGTCCTGCTCAAGCATCAGGCCGACGACGGTTCTTGGGCCAAGAAGAAGGTCAAGCACGGCGCCATCAACGTCCACATGACCACCTGCCTCGCCACCATGATGCTGGAGGTTTACTACCGCTTCCTGCCGGCCACCGGTGAGGGTGTGAAGTGACGGTTCCGAGCGAGTTCCCGAAACACGATGAAGAACCGCCCCGAGACCTTGTCACGGCGGTCATGGATCCACCGATCGGCCGGAGGCTTGCTCGCCGCAGGACTGTGGCCGGGTCACCTGCGCGCTGCCGGGAACGGCGAGGGCGGCAATTTCCGCTTCATCGTCCTCAACGACACCCACTTCTGCAGCGATGCCTGCCCGGGCTGGTTCGAGCGTGTCTCAAAGAGCATCCTCGCCCTGGATCCGAAGCCCGAGTTCTGCCTACTGGTCGGAGATCTCGCGCAGGATGGCGGGAAGGACGAACTCGGGCCGATCCGTGATTTCCTCCGCCAACTCGGCATGCCCTTCCACGTCGTTCCCGGCAACCACGACTACACACCGCAGAACGACCGCTCGATCTACGACCAGCTCTTCCCGAAACAGCTGAACTACCGGCTCGACCATCGCGACTGGCAATTCGTCGGACTCGATTCGACCGAAGGCACCAAGTACAGCAACACGAAGATCCAGCCAGCCACCTTCGACTGGCTCGACGACCACCTCCCCAAGCTGGACCGGGCCCGGCCCACCGTGCTGTTCACCCACTTCCCCCTGGCGGAAGGCGTCCGGATGCGTCCCCTGAATGCCGACGATCTGCTGGCCCGGTTCACCGATCACAATCTCGTGGCGGTCTTCAACGGGCACTTCCACGGTTTCACCGAGAACCTTTACGGCGGCACCACGATCACGACCAACCGCTGCTGCGCGATCAGCCGCGGAAACCACGACAAGACCACCGAAAAGGGCTACTTCGTGTGTTCGGCGAAGGACGGAGAAATCGTGCGGGAGTTCATCGAGGTCCGCCCGTCCTGAGCATGCCCGCCGCTCCCTTCTTTCGATTGAGTCCCGCCCGAATCCGGCGATGATTCCGAAAGATGGCCACTCCTCCGGCGTTTGATGCGTGGTCAACTCTTTCCAGCACCATGATCCGTCACCTCATCCTTTCGCTCACCCTTACGGCCGCTCTCGCCGCCAATCCGGCCACGGTCCCCGCCAACGGGAAACTCAAGGTCTTCGTTCTCGCCGGACAGTCCAACATGGTCGGATTCGGCCAACTCAAGGGAGGACCCGGCACGATGGAGGGCGAACTGAAGGCCCATCCCGGGAAATACGCCCATCTCGTCGACAAACAAGGGGAACCGGTCGTGCGGGACGATGTGTGGATCGTCGACCTTTCCTACGCCGACAAGCAGAAGCAGGGCTGGCTCACCGTCGGCTACGGCGCCAGCGACGACCACATCGGCCCGGAGTATGGCTTCGGCTTCGAGGTCGGCGACCACTTCGAAGATCCCGTGCTTCTCGTCAAATGCGCCTGGGGCGGGCGCTCGCTGAAACACAACTTCCTTCCTCCAAGCGTCGAGGGCTACCCGGCTCCGCAGAAGGACGGCGACAAGGGGTTTCAGTATGCGGAAACCGTCCGAATCACCAAAGAGGTGACCGGAAACCTGAAGAAATACTTCCCCGAGTTTGACGGAAAGGAATGGGAACTCGTCGGCTTCGGCTGGCACCAGGGCTGGAACGACCGCATCGACCAATCGGCGGTCGACGCCTACGAGTCCAATCTCGTCCACTTCGTCCGCGACATGCGGAAGGATCTCGGCGTCGAGGACCTGCCCTTCGTGATCGCCAATACCGGCATCGGAGGCTGGGACAACCCGCAGCGCTACAAGGCCAAGGTCGAGAAACTGATGGAGGCCCAACTGGCTCTGGCGGACCCGCAGAAGCACCCGGAGTTCAAGGGCACCGTGGCCGGCGTCGAGACCCGCGACTTCCAGCGCAGCGAGGAGCAATCGCCGTCGAAGCAGGGATTTCACTGGATGCGGAATTGGGAAACCTACTACCTGATCGGCACCCACATGGGTGAGGCCATGATCGGACTGCTCAAGAAATGAGGAGGCGTCTCGTCATTTCCGCGGCCCTCATCGCCGCGGCACCCTGCGCCATGGCGGAGGTCGACTTCGCCCGCGACATCCGGCCCATCCTGTCCGACCGGTGTTTCAAGTGCCACGGCTTCGATGAACAGACGCGCGAAGCCGACCTCGGACTCCACACCTTTGACGAAGCCACCCGCGACCTGGGGGGATATGCCGCGATCGTTCCCGGCGATCCGGATGCCAGCGAACTGATCAAGCGGATCACCTCCGACGACCCCGACGAGGTGATGCCTCCGGCGAATGCCAACAAGCCCCGGCTCAATGACGGGGAGTTGGCGGTATTCCGGAAATGGATCGAGGAAGGCGCGAAATACGAACCCCACTGGGCCTTCACCCCGCCGGTGGAGCCGGAGATTCCTGCCGCCGGAGAGGGCTGGGCGAGGAACGGCATCGACCGGTTCATTGCCGGACGACTGGAGGCCGAGGGGCTCAAGCCCGCTCCGCAGGCGGATCCCGTGACGCTTCTCCGCCGCGTGTCCTTCGACCTCATCGGCCTGCCTCCCACTCCGGAGGAAGCGGATGCCTTTCTGGCGCGGTGGCGTCAGGATCCGGAGCAGGCATGGACCGAGCTGCTCGACCGCCTTTTCGCCAGCCCCCACTACGGCGAGCGATGGGCCCGCCTGTGGCTTGACCTCGCGCGCTACGCCGACACCAATGGCTACGAGAAGGACCGCGAACGCAGCATCTGGCCCTACCGCGACTGGGTCATCGACGCGTTGAATGCCGACATGCCCTTCGACCGGTTCACCGTGGAACAGCTTGCCGGGGACATGCTGCCCGATCCGACCACCGATCAACTTGTCGCCACCGGATTCCACCGCAACACCATGCTCAACGAGGAGGGAGGCATCGACCCCCTCGAATATCGCTACCACGCGATGGTCGACCGCGTGGGCACCACCGGAAAGGTCTGGATGGGCCTCACCATCGAGTGCGCGCAGTGCCACACCCACAAGTTCGACCCGATCACCCATACGGACTACTTCTCGATGATGGCCCTGCTCAACAATGCCGATGAGCCGGAGATCGCCGTCAGGAGTCCCGACCTCGTCGCCAGGCGCGAAGCCTTGGAGGCCCGCATCAGACAGGAGGAGGCACGCCTGCTCGAGCAGGTCGATGAAGGGGAGTTCCTGGCATGGCTGGAGGACCAGAAGCGCACTTGGGCGGAATGGAAAATCCTCGAACCGAGCGCTCTCACCTCCACCCTCCCCCTGCTCACCCTGGAAGACCACGGCGTCATTTTTGCGAGCGGAGACTTCCAGAAACGCGACGTCTACCACCTGAAGATCGGGCTGCCCGGTTCCGGCCCGCCGATCACCGCGCTGAGACTGGAGGCGCTCCCGGACGAACGCCTTCCCGCCGGCGGCCCCGGCGCCGCCTACTACGAAGGACGTAGTGGCGACTTTTTCCTCAGTGAGTTCCGCGCCACGGCCAATGGTGGACCGCTGAGCTTTGCCGGCGCGTCCCACGACTTCGGCAGGATCGCCATCGGCAGCGGCGATGCCAAGGCCTCCAACGTCCTCGACGGCGACGGCTCCACCGGTTGGTCGACCGCCACCGCGGAAGGCAAGCCGCACGAGATCGTGCTCAACCTCGCCGAACCGCTCGAGGCCGTGGGCGACTTGGAAATTGAACTTCTCTTCGAACGGCACTTCGTCGCCGGACTCGGCAAGTTCCGGCTTTCCGCGACCACCGCCACCCATCCCGTCAAGGCCCGGCCCGACCCCGCACTCGACCCCCTCACCTCACCGGAGCGTGAGCTCAAGCTCGCCTTCGCCCGGACCGCCGGCCCGCTCGCCGAAGCCCGGAAGCCCCTGGAGAATCTCGAGAAGAGCCTGCCACAATTCCCGACCACCCTCGCCATGAGGGAGCGCCCGCAGAACAACCCCCGCAAGACCCACCGCCACCACCGCGGCGACTACCTTTCCCCGGAAGAGGAAGTCCGGCCCGCAACCCCGGCGGCCTTCCCCCCGCTTCCCGAGGGAGCGCCCGCAAACCGCCTGACCTTCGCCCGCTGGCTGGTCGACGAGACCCGCAACCCCCTGATCGGCCGGGTCACGGTCAACCGTGCTTGGTACGCCTTCTTCGGACTCGGCTTCGTCCGCAGTGCCGCCGACTTCGGCTACCAGTCGGACCTGCCCAGCCACCCGGAGCTTCTCGACTGGCTGGCCTGCCGATTCGTCGAGGATGGCTGGTCGCTGAAACGACTGCACCGTCTGATCGTCGACAGCGCCACCTATCGCCAGACCTCGACCCCATCCCCCGGCCTGAGGGCGGCGGACCCGGCCAACGTCCTGCTCGCCCGCGCTCCGCGCCTGCGACTGGAAGCCGAGATGATCCGCGATGGCACGCTGCTTGCCGGAGGACTCCTCAATCGTCGGATCGGCGGACCCAGCGTCCGGCCGCCCCAGCCCCAAAGCGTGACAGCCGCCGCCTACGGCGCCCCCAAATGGAATGCCGCCACGGGCCCGGAGCGCTACCGCCGGAGCCTCTACACCTTCGCCAAGCGCACGGCCCCCTTCGCCGCCTACCTGACCTTTGACGGTCCGACCGGCGAAGCCTGCGTCGTCCAGCGAGAGCGCAGCAACACGCCCCTGCAGGCGCTCACGCTGCTCAACGACCCGATGTTCCTCGAAGCAGCGAGCGCGATGGCGATCGAACTCGGCGGGACGGGGCTCTCCGGGGACGCGGCTGCCAGATGGATCTTTCGAAGGGTCCTCACCCGGGAACCTGCGGAAGCAGAAATCCTCGAGATCACCCGCTTCCATGATGACCAGATGGAACGCCTGGTCGGCGGCGAGTTGAATCCGGACGAGATCCTGGGCAAGCCCGGGGCTTCACCGGAGACCGCCGCCTGGGCAATGGTCTCGCGCAGCCTCCTCAATCTGGACGAGGCCATCACCAGGAACTGAACCCACCTGCCCGATCATGCATCCACTTCACGAACAGACCCGTCGACAGTTCTTCGAAACCTGCGGCGTCGGACTCGGGAAGATCGCCCTGGCCTCCCTCATGGCGCAGGGCGGTTCGCGGGTATTCGCGCAAACGCCGTTCGCACCGAAGCCGGGCCACGTCGCGCCCAAGGCCAAGCGCGTGATCTATCTGTTCATGGCAGGCGCTCCGAGCCAGATCGAGCTGTTCGACCACAAGCCGAAACTCGCCGAGCTCGACGGCAAACCGATCCCGCCCTCGGTGATCGCCGGTCAACGCTACGCCTTCATCCAGCCGGATGCCGCCGTGCTCGCACCCCAGTTTCCTTTCAAGAAGCACGGCCAGTGCGGTGCCGAGATCTCGGACCGCCTTCCCCACCTCGCCAAGCTTGCCGACGAACTCACCATCGTGAAGTCGGTCCACACCGACCAGTTCAACCACTCCCCGGCACAGATCTTCTTCAACACCGGCAGCCCTATTCCGGGACGACCCTCCATGGGGTCCTGGCTGAGCTATGGAATCGGCAGCACCGCCGACGACCTGCCTTCCTTCGTGGTCCTCCAGAGTGGCGGTGCGCTGAGCGGGGGCGCGGCCATGTGGAGCTCGGGCTTTCTCCCGACCAGCCACACCGGCGTTCCCTTCCGCGGCACCGGCGACCCCATCCTCCACGTCGCCAACCCGAAGGGCTACGACCGACGGGCCCAACGCGACTCGCTCGACCTGATCGGCAACCTGAACCAGCAACGACAGGACGTCCTCGCCGACCCGGAGATCGAGACCCGGATGAATGCCTACGAGATGGCCTGGCGGATGCAGTCGGCCGCTCCGGACCTGATGGATTTCTCCTCCGAGTCGAAGCAGACCATGGATCTCTACGGCCTCGAGGAGGGCGCTTCCAAGGCATCCTTCGGGCGCAACTGCCTGCTGGCCCGCCGCATGATCGAGCGCGGCGTCCGCTTCGTCCAGGTCTACGACGGCGGATGGGATCACCATTCGCAGGTCGCCAACGGCATCAAGGACAAGGCGCGCGACATCGACCAGCCCTGCGCGGCCCTGGTTCAGGATCTGAAGCAACGCGGACTGCTGGAGGACACGCTGGTCGTCTGGGGCGGGGAGTTCGGCCGCACACCCATGGTCGAGGCAAGCGCCGCCCTGGGTCGTTCCGCGGGTCGCGACCACCACCCGCAGGCCTTCACGATGTGGTTCGCGGGAGGAGGCACCAAGCCCGGCATCACCATCGGTGCCACCGACGAACTCGGCTTCCACGTCACCGACCGGCCCGTGCACGTCCACGACATCCAGGCGACCATGCTCCACCTGCTCGGCATCGAGCACGAACGCCTGACCTTCCGCTTCCAGGGCCGGGACTTCCGTCTCACCGACGTGCATGGCCATGTGGTGAAGGAAATGCTCGCCTGATCCCGCCCGGCCTTCGCTGACAGAACCGCCAATCCCCTCTTCGTATCCGCTCCCGGCCCATGAAACGTATCGTCTTCCTCTTCCTCGCCTCGATTCTCGCCGCGACCGCCGACCGGCCCAACGTCATCCTCATCCTCTCGGACGACCAGTCATGGAACGATTACGGTTTCATGGGGCATGAGATCATTGAAACCCCCCGCCTCGATCGTCTCGCCGAGGAATCCGTCACCTTCACCCGGGGCTACGTCACCGTCCCGCTGTGCCGCCCTTCGCTGGCATCGCTGTTCACCGGACTTCATCCGCATCGCAACGGCATCACCGGCAACGATCTCTCCGAGGCCGCCGGCGGCAAGAAGGTGCCTCGCAACACCGAATCCGGAGCCAAGCTGCACCAGCAACTCTACGACGGCTTCAGCAAGTGCCCGAGCCTGGCCGGATTGCTCAAGGATGCCGGCTATCTCACCCTTCAGACCGGCAAGTGGTGGGAGTCCGACCCGAAGCAACACGGCTTCACCCATGCCATGACCCACGGGGATCCGAACCGGGGCGGACGGCACGGCGACGTCGGGTTGGAGGTTTCCCGCAACGGAATCGCACCGATCCGCTCTTTCCTCGATGAGGCGGATAAGGCGAAAAAGCCCTTTTTCATCTGGCACGCGCCCTTCCTGCCCCACACCCCTCACAATCCGCCGAAGGCACTCTTCGAGAAATACAAGGCCAAGGTGGATTCACCTCACGTCGCCCGCTACTATGCGATGGTCGAGTGGTTCGACCAGACCTGCGGCGAGCTTTTCGACGAACTCGACAAACGCGGACTCACGGAAAACACGCTGGTCATCTACGTGACCGACAACGGCTGGATTCAGAATCCGAAAAGCGGAGGTTATGCTCCCCTCTCCAAGCAGGATGTCCATGAAGGCGGTGTCCGCACCCCGATCATGCTGCGCTGGCCCGGAACCCTGAAGCCCCGAATGGACAAGGTGACGGTGGTCTCGTCAATCGACATTCCCGTGACGATCCTCGAAGCAACCGGGCTTGAGGCACCCGAAGCCATGACCGGGCTCGACCTTCGCGACCAGAAGGCCTTGGAGAAACGGAAGGCCATCTTTGGCTCCGACTACTCCCACAACATCAAGGACGTCTCGGATCGCACCGGAAATCTGGAATCGGTCTTTGTCGTCGCGGGGCGCTGGAAACTAATCCTCCACAACCCCGCCAATTTTCCCCCACCCGCCTATGCCGGAGCCGGGAACGGCAAACCATGGAACAAGAAGGGGGATCCCGAACTCTACCAATTGCTCGAAGATCCCTGGGAGAAACAAAACCTTGCCGATGAGCACCCCGAAGTCTTGAAGGAACTCGGTGGAATGCTTCGCGAATGGTCCCGGGACTTCGCGGAACTGGGCAGGACCGACTGACCCGCCCGGCCGACACCGCCCCCGGTCAGGGGGCGGCCCCCACCACGGACCCGCACGGAAAGCCGGTCACTCGGTCGCTTCAAGCCGGCCGAAGAGCTTGCCGCCCACCGACTCACTGGCGGAGATGGTCACCACCACGTCGTTGAAGTCCGCATCGGTGACATTCTCCGACACCGTGAAGGTCACGCCATCGGTCGGCCCACCCGAGGCTTCGGGCACGGGAACCGAAACCCAGGCATCCAAGCCACCCAGGTCGCTGCTGTGCTGCACGCTCATCAAGGCCGACCCACGGCTTGCCGCCTTCCGCATCTTGAAGGTCAGCACCAGGTTGCCGCCAAGATTGGTCGCCGCGGGCAGCAGGCCGAGGGCACTGACATTCGGGTCCGCGGCTCCCAGCATCCAGGCCAGGCCGTTCCCGACCCCGTCGCCGTTGTCATCGCCGCCGAAAGCACCGCCCGCTCCCGCCCAAGCCTGATAGAGGCTCTGGATCGTGGAGATTGCCGCCGTTCCCAAGCTTCCAGCTCCATCGTCAACGGTAAGGGTGAGGTCGCTCCCCGCCACGGTCGGCGTGACGCTCACCCCACTCAACTCGCCGGCAACAAAGTTTGCCGAGACACCGCTGAATCCGCCGCTGCCGCCAAAGGTGACAGTTCCGGTGAACCCGTTCGCAACCGCACCGGAGGCATCCTTCGCCGTGATCGTGATGCCTGTGATCGGAATCCCCACCGTCTGCGGAGAACCGATCGGCGAGATTTCAAAGCTCGCAACCGGGCCGGGTCCTGCAACCCCGCCGGTCACCGTCAGGATCCCGTCGCCCTTGATCCAGCTCACCTCGTGATCGACTCCGCCCAGCCCGGTCCGGCCATAGGTCCCCGCCGGTTGCGGCACGGTCGCCACCACCAATTCCTCGATGGTATCGGTGATGCTTCCGACCATCTCGAGCAGGATTCCGTTGTAGCTGCTGCTTGGCCAATTGCTGTTGTCGGCCCCCGTGCTGTCCAAGGTCAGCGTCGCAGTGTCCGCGAATACATCGCTGGCCTCGAGTTTCAGGATCGCTCCGCGGTTGTCCGCGTTGCTGCGCGGATTGACCGTCACGTCGCCCGCTCCACCCGAGCCCGGCGCCTCGAACTCGACCAGGTACCGATCCTCGGCATTCAGCACCAAACCACCGCTGAAGGTGTTTGCCTGCGTGAAACGCACGATCGCGCGGTTGTCCAGCAGGTGCGTCATGTTGCCCGCTCCCGAGATCACTCCCGAGTAGAGGCGCGTCTGGCCATGCGTTGTGTTGCTTTGCGAGCGAAACTCGTTGATCCCCGTCAGGTCGATCGCCGGGTAGGTCACCGTGAAGCCGGTTTCGTCCTGAATCGTCGCCGAGTCCATCGCGATCGTTCCCGCCCCCAGAGCGTTCTGCGACCCTCCGGTGCTGTTGATCCGCAGCGACGAGCCCGGCTGCATCGTCAGGCCGCCCGAATACGTGAAGGTCGCGGAGTTGCCAACCTCTGCCGCCACTCCGCCGGCAATGCTCGCCGGATACCCACCAAAAGGCGCGAATCCGGAATCCCAGTTCGTCCCCGTGTTCCAGCTGTCGCCTCCCCCCGCGGCGGCTGTCGTCATCGTGATGTTCGGCGGCGAACCGCCCAGCACCGTGAAGGTGGTGTCGTCATTGACCGGTACCGCGAGGCTGTTTCCAAACAGATCATCGATCACCGCCGTGCCGAGAACCTGCAGGGTGAGGTCACCCGTGCCCGTCGTCGTCGCCTGCAGTTCAAGCACGTTCGGAGCCGTCTGCAAAACGCTGTCGATGGTGAGTCCGGCCGAACCTGCGTTGCCGAAATCCGCCGTCGTCACGCTTGTGGACACCACCTCGTCGAAGGTCAGTGTGAACACCACCGGGTCGCCGACATACAGGTTCGTCGTGATCGGCGAAACCACGTCGGTCACCGTCAGCACCGGTGGATCGGTGTCGACCGGCTCGCTGATCACCGTCAGCACCGAGTCGCCCTCGATCCAGGTCACCTCGTTGGCCGGTGCTCCCGGCGAACCCACACGGCCGTAAGTGCCCGCAGGATACGGAAACCCTCCCACGTTGAGCCGGTTCACGATATTGTCGGCATCCATCCGCAGAAGGCCGCTGCCGTCACCGGACGGACCCCCGCCGTTCAAACTCAGCGTGGCCCCCGCATCGATCGCACCTGCGACATCCAGCTCCAGCTTGAGACTACCGTTGTTGCTGGCGGCGGATTCAACCGTCACATCCCCCGCCCCCAGCGATCCAACCGCCGTTGCTTTCACGGTGCCATGGTTGCCCCCACGACCGTCGATCCCACGGATGACCAGACCACCCGAGAAGGTGTGGGTGGTCGACATCGTGACGGTCGGGCCGCTGGCGTTGGACTGGATCGTGAAACGGTGCGGCCCACTGATCGGCTGCCCGAAGGTCGGACTCGCCGGTGTCTGGGTGGACTCGCCCAGACTGAAGGTCACATCGCCCTCCAAAACAATGGCTGGAATGTATGGCGAGGCACTCGTCCGTCCCTTGATCAGGCAGCCGTCGCCCATGGTGATCACGGTCGAGCCCGCCGTGCCGAGGGCGTTGTAGGAGTTCGGCCGGTTGGTCGTCCACCCGATCTGGATCGTCGTGTTCGGATCCATCATCAGATTGCCCGTGTAGCTCGGCGTCGCGTCGCTCCAGGAGGTCACCCACGGGTTCGCCGCCGCGATCTTGACGTCCACATCGCCGTTTGGCGTCAGGCCGCTGTTCCAGTTGCCATCCACGCTCCACCGGTCGTTCTTGGTGTTGTTGTCACCGACATAGACGTAGGGCGGACTGTCCGCGGAGGTTGTGAAGGACCAGGTAACCGGACCGGTGAACCCGGCGTAGTCGTTGCCTTCGAGGTCCTCGATCGCACCCGCATCGACCTCGACGTAGTAGGTCGTCGTGATGGCGAGAAGGGACGACGGGATGATGGTGACCGTGTCGCCCACCACGGTGACGTCACCGCCCTGGACATCCATGGTGTTCACCACATTCCCTCCGCTGTCCTTGATCACAATGATTCCGACTCCGGCCTGAACGGCTTCATCAAAGACCATGCCCAACGAGGTCGCCACGGACACCTCCGTCCAGTTGTTGGCCGGAGTCAGCGAGACAAGCGAAGGCGGCGTGGTGTCCGGCGGACCGAGTGAAACCACCAGGTCAACCGCCGCGCCTTCCGGCGCACTGCCACCACTGACCGGGTTCTGACTGATGACATCACCCGCCGGGACGGTTTCGCTCGTCATGGAGGTCACCGTGCCGAGCACGAGGAAGGCCGCGGCAAGATCCGACTCCGCCGCTGCCTGTGCGAGACCCACCACATCGGGAACCGTGGTGGTGATGGCCTCGACGGGAATACTGGTGTCGTCCCGGATGTCGCCGGTGGTGTCCAGTGGCGTGCCGAACGCATCCTGGAGCACCGCTCCGGCCGAAATCTCCAGCCGCAGGGTGCCGGCCGTGGTCGGCGTCACCTCGACCAAGAAGACGCCGGGTGAGGTCTCGGTGATCGCGCCGATGGTGATCGAGGAGCTGCCCTCGTTGGCAAAGTCCGCCGCATCCACCGTCGAGGCATCCATGTCCTGACTGAAGGAAACGGTGTAGGTCACCAGATCCAGCCGGGTAACGGCGGCCCCGCCCCGGTCATCCACAAATCCGGCGGATGTCAGAGTGGGAGGAATGGCCGGCAGGGCGGCATCGCCGGCCACGGCACTCACCTCGGCGGACCAGGCGGTCTCATTGAGGAGCGAGTTCCGCGCCTTCACCCGGAAGTCGTAGCTCTGTCCTGCGGTGAGGCTGAGGTTGTTCCAGGTGTTGGAGGCGGTCCATCCGCTGTTCGCTCCCGTGGAGGTGTTCTCGAAGTAGTATTCGAACGGACCGTTGATTCCGGCGGCCGCCATCGCCGTCATGCTCACGGAGTTGGCGAACCTGCCCTGCGGCGCGATCGCGAACTGCATCGGACTCGGACTCGGAACCGGCGTGAAGGCGGGGTTGGGATCACCGAGCGGGAAGTAGAGATCGATGATCTCCTGCACCCGGTCCGCGATCTGGGCGGCACTGGCTTCGACGTACATCTCATTCGTCGTGAGTTCGGCGCGCTGCTGGTCACCCGCGCCGAAGAGCGCTTCCTCATCCCACTGCCGCGCGTGTTCGCGCTCCGTCCATGCACCACCAATGCTTGGCTGGCGTCCCCACCAATTGGTCGCGAAGTTGCGGAACTCCAGATTGTTGGCCGGGACCAGCGACTTGTAGTGGTTGAGCAGCTGGTAGATCTCGGGCGAGGGCGTGAGGCCCGCGGCGTTGACCGCCGCTTCCACCGCCTCCGGATCGGACGGGAAAATGCCCCAGAAGTGCAGGAGGGGCCGGACGTCCTGATTGACGCTTTCACAGAGGCGGATGAGCAACTCGTCATCCGACGTGGGATAGGGATCCCCGTTCTGCTGATCGAGCATGATGGAATAGTAGAACTCATCGAGCCCCTCCCAACCGAACAGACGGACGATGTCGGTGAACTTCGCGTGCCCCTTCAGCTGGTAGGCCTTCTCGGCCGTGGCCATCTCCACTTCCCGCGGGGAGAAATTGAAGACCGTCATCCACGCAATCGCCGTGTTGTCGATCGTGCGGGCCGGCCCGAATCCGCGCGACTTCGCATGGGCCTCGTCGAGACTGAGACCGAGGCTGCGATGCAGGACCGCCACATAGGGGAAGTTGACCGCCGATTCCGACTCGCCCCCGAACTTGGGGAAGAAGTAGGCATGGCCCTGCTCGTGAATTTCGGTGTCCGCCCCATTCCTCGGTCCCCTGACCAGATAGCTTCCGGCATAACCGCCCTTGGTGTCGTCGGCGGGGTTCCCGTCCGTCTGGTTGACCGCCGGATAACCCGGCGCATGAACGCTGGAGCGCAGGATGAGATCCACCTGACAGTACATCGTTTCCTTGCCGCGGATCCTCGGGAAGCCCATCAGGTCGTTCATGGCATCCATCGCGGCGTCCCACTCGGCCATCAGGGTCACCGGGTCATCCAGCGCGTAAATCCAGGTGCGTGGCACCTGCATCATGAACTTGTCGCTCTGGAAGTCGGCCCACGGAGCCTGGTGGTTGCGCTCGGTGTTGAGCCACTCGTCAAGGGTCGTGGCGTGGAAGCTCTTGGCCGAGAAATACGGCGAGCGGATCGCACCGGTCACGTCCACGTCGACCACCCCGGCCGAAGCACCCAAGGGGACCTCGATGTAGATGCCGCCCCCATACGGACTGGCGACCTTCGTGGTCGTGGCATTGATGTCGTAGGTGATCGTGGCACGATCGATCCGTCTCACCCAGCGACGGTTCCTTTCCTCGTGGTCCCACGAATGGGCCCCGATCCGGATCTGATAACCCTGCGCCACCAAGGCCGGCGGCACGGTGACGGTGGCAATGGTGCCAGGAGGCAGGTAGGTGCCGGTCGGCTTCCGCGCGGGCAGTTCCCACTGCTGCGTGCTGCGACCGAAGGTGTCCTCGAAGGTCGCGCTGATGGTGGCGGTGTGGACGTTGCCGGGAACCGCAGCCGGCGCGGAGCCCGGGAAATGCGATGAGCACTGGAACAGGAAACCATCCAGCAGGCCTTCGTGCAGGGCGAGGTTCTGGGACGTGTAGATCACATCCATGATGGACTGCATCAGCTTGAAGATCGTCCAGTCGAGTTGGTCACTGACGGAGTTAGGATCCGGCACCGGATTGGTGCGGTCGAAATCGATCGAGAGCGGCCCATGGGTGTTCTCATAGGCCTCCACCGTCTCGAGGGCCGAGAGAATCATGGCGGCACTGTCGTCGAGGCTGCCGGGGTCGCCGAGAATCGTTGTCCGGTGCGCTCCGATCTCCGCGCCGGTCAAGGGGGTGACGCTGTTGATATGGTCTTCCAGCCCCTGCAGGGCCAGACCCACGGGATGTCCGGGCAGCGTGTCGAAGTTCCAGGTCAGGTCGTCGGCAATCCCGCCGAAGCTGATGCCCGTCGTGCTGTCGACCGCCGTGGCATCGATCTGCACGGCGTAGGACTTGTTCCAGGTCAGCGCACTGCCCGGGTCGATGATCAGGGTGTAGCCGGATGTGGAGATCCGCGGATCACCGATCGGGATGACCGTTTCCGTCGAGTCGGTCAGGTTGCGGAGGGTGATGTTTCCGGTCCCCAATGCCACCAACTTGTTGAAGGTCGCGGTGAGAAGGCTGGGCGCAAACACATCGCCCGCCTCGTCGGCGGGATCCACGTTGATCAGCAGCATCTGGCTCCCCTGCCCGGCCGAGTTGAGGACGGTCAGTGTTCCGCTTCCGGACAACCAGCTTTCCGAGCTGTCGTAGTTCCCGGCCGGTTGCTGAACCCCGTCAATGTGGAGTTCCGCGATGGTGTCGTCGGCATTCATTACGAGCTTGTCGCTCATGTCACTGCGCGGGTTGCCGATGAGATAGAGGGCCGCCTCATCGCCCATCGCGTCCGGCGCATCGATGATGAGGGTGATGCCGTCGTCGATGGTCACGTCGCCCGTGCCCAGCGATCCCGGAGCCTCGGCCTCGATACTTTCCCTCTTGTTCTCGGATTCGGCACCTCCCGCATGGAGTCCTCCCGACCAGGTGTTCAATCCCTGCAGGTGGAGGACATTCTGGTTCGATGAATGGATGGTGAGGAGCCCGGTGCCGGTGATGCGTCCGGTGAGCGTCCGGTGGGCACGATGGGCCGACGTGGATCGGCCGAGGGCGATCGTCGCGTCACCCGCCATGACAATGTCATTGGAATGAACGGTGTTCTGGGGATAGCGGAGCGTCACATCCGTGCCTGCATTCAATGTCCATGTGCCGTCACCCAGGGCATTGAGGTCACCCACCGTGGAACCGTTTCCGATCTCCAGCCTCGAACCGGCCTCCAAGGTCAGGTCTCCGGAGTAGGCAGGCGGCACGACACCTGAAACCGAGAAGTTCACGCTGGCGTAGTTGCCCGCCTCGATCACCACGTCCATCGGACCAACCGGCACCCCGAAATCCCACTTGGTCGGGTCGTTCCAGGTATCCTTGTTGAATGCGCCGCCGGATCCCGTGTGGGTGGTGAAGGCAGGGGGAGGAGTGAGGATGGTGGCGAAGTTCCAGCTGCTGTCGTCAGCGATGCCGGGGAAGGAATTCCCGGCCAGGTCCTCAATGGCTCCGGACGAGATCCGGACGGCGTAGTTCCTGGCCACGAGCAGACCGGAGGACGGGTGGATCGTCACCGTGTCGCCACCGATGGAGACCTGGGATCCATCGGTGATGTCGATGTCGACCTGGGTCGAATCCGTGAGGTTCTTGAGCGTGACGACCCCGCTTCCGACCACGACGTCCTCGTCGAAGGTCAGGACCAGGCTGCTGGAAAGAATCACGCCACTGGCGTCATCCGCAGGGGATTTCGAAACGATGGAGGGCGCCACAACATCGGCGGGACCGCTGGAAACCACCAGATTCACGTAGGATCCTTCGTCCACGCTGGTTCCATTCACCGGGCTCTGACTGATCACATCCCCCGCAGGCACGGTTTTACTGGATTGGCTGGTGACGGTCCCGGCGAAGACATTCGCAGCCAGAAGATTCGCCTCGGCCGTTGCCTGCGGCAGTCCGACGACATCGGGGACGGTGGTTGCGACCGGAGGCGTCGTGCCCTGCAGCCCGACCATGGCACGGCCCATCGCGTCGCCGACCAGCAGGTAGGTCTCTGCATTCCAGTTGTAGTGGTAGCCCTGGTTGCTGGGTGAAACGCTACTATCCCTCCAGTAGCCCGTGGTGTCGACCGAGGCGACGTTGCCGTCGTAAAGCGGGTACCGGACCGGGTCGCCCACGGTCATCTGGGCGTTCCAGATCGTGTCGGCACTGCTGCCTGCCTCCCAGTTGCCGGCATTGAAGCCGACGGAGGCCACCACGAAGGGAGCGTCCGGAACGATCTTGCCGGGATAACGGCCTTCATAATAGTCGCGGAGTTCGTCGATCAGGTTGACGAGGTTGTCCTCGTAGGTGGTGGCGGCGAGCCCCGCGGCACCCGCACCCTGCTCGCCGCCGTCCTTGTGGCCCTGCCACCAGGCGAATCCGGCGATCTCGAATCCCTGCGCCGCCCACTGCGGATACTCGGCCGCGAAGTTGTCGAGGACGTCGGTCACGTTCTCCACCGAGTGGATGCTCCAGAAGGTGGTCCAGTTCGCCCCGACACCCGGTTCGGAATCAGCCGCGGAGGTGTGTTCGGACTTGGCGTTGTAGACGATGCCGTTGTGCTTGAGCTGGCATCCGCCGGGATAAAGGGTGGCATCCGTCCAGGTCATGGCCGGAGCCATGTCCGCCTCGTCGAGGAAGAAGTCGTCGTACTGCTTGCCGGCATACCAGACGAAGGGCGAGGGCCCGGTTCCGGTCAGCCAGCGGTTCGGGCTGTCGCCATAACCGGCGTAGGTGTAGCCGTCGGTCCAGTCGAACGACGGGCTGCCGGGCGGCAGGCAGTCCCAGCTGAGGCTGCGGTTGCCGATGCTGCTCTTGATGACGAGGACCGGCTCGTCGTGGTGATAGGCCATCACGACGCCGAAGCCATACTCCGGGCCATACTTGTCACCCGCCACCAGCGGCTGCATCGGTCCCGACCCGCCATCGGAGATGACGCCCCGATAGAACACATCATTGTAAACCGACCAGTCGCCGGAAGCATCGACGAGGTTGGGGAACTTGTTCTCAACCCCGGTCATCGTCGCGAGGGTCCCCGGGCCATCACCGGCGACCTGCCCGTAGCCCACCATGTTCGACTGGCCGGACAGGATGTAGACTTTGACCGGCCTGCCGCTGAGTCCGACATCGGCCGGGCTCGGATCGGGCAAGGGATACGGTGTGACCGGCTGTTCGCCGCCATCGGTCGGATCCGTGAACGAAGCGACGATTTCATACCAGTCACCGGCATTGTCGCCGTCGCTGTTCGGGTTCACCGGATTCGTGCCGGTATCGGAGGCATCGACATAGGTCCCGGTGTTCGTTTCCACCCCGTCTTCAAGGTTGTCGCCGTCCGAGTCCGTGCGGGTCGGGTCGGTCCCCCGGTCGGACACACTGACCCATACACCGGTGTTGCTTTCGACATCGTCCGCGATCCCGTCGCCATCGGTATCCGCATCGGAAGGATCCGTTGGCGGGCGCACTCCCGCGCCGGCCAATTCCGCGCCGTCATCCAGATTATCGCCGTCGGAGTCGGAGTCGTTGGGATCGGTGCCTGCCTGGAACTCCTCAAGGTTTGTCAGACCGTCACCCTCGAGGTCGTCTCCCGGATTCAGGGCCGTCGGCGACGCGGGATCGGTGTGGGCCAGCTCGTACGAGTCCGGCATGCCGTCATTGTCCCCATCGACCACCACGAAGGTGAACACCGGGCTGTGTACCGGCGTTCCATTGGGATCGCCGTCGAGATAGGAGCTGACCTGCCAGTAATACGTGTCGGCGACCGGTGCATTGACTTCCACCGAGACTTCGTTCTGCCCGTTCAGTTCGGCCACCACCACCTGGTTGCCGTTGTTCAACGGGTCGGGTGCGGTGCCGAACGAGACATCGACCCACACATCGGTTCCGACCGTGGGAGGTAGATTGGTCCAACCCAGGGTGACCAGTCCTCCAGGGACCGTTGCCCCGTCGGTCGGCGAGGGGCGAAGCGGATTGACCGCTTCCAGCCGGACGTTGTCGAAAAGGGGCAGATCCAGGAAACTCGCCCCATGAACGTCGTACTCGTAGTCCATACCCAGACGGACGGCGACCCGCTGCCCGAGCAATGCCGCGTGGCTGGCATCGGCGATGAAGGAAAGGCTTCCGACGTAGCTCATGTCCGAACTCCCGTCATTCTTGGCCGTCACCGAGGCCAGGACCGTCTCCCCGCCCACACCGTCGATGGCCAGCAACTCGGCACGGTAGGCTGCCTGCGGCCGTCCCTGAACGGCGGCCACATTGAACGTGAGCGAATACTCCAGATCTGGAGCCAGCCCGTCGCTCAGGATGCTGCTGGTCGTCGTGGCATGCGACCAATTGCCCGCACCCAGCGAGGTGTAGCTCCGCAGGGCCTGGGAACCGTGGGGCGTGGTGAAGTCCCCGCTGTCGACATCGATCAGGCTCTGGTTCGTGGAATGCCCGGTGGTGTGCCATCCGGCGGGATCCACCGGATCGAGACCACCGACGTCAGGACTCTCGAAGCTTTCGGAAAGGAGGACCTGCCCTTGGACGGAAACCGTTGCGAACCCCGCAACGAGGAGCACGCGGGCAAAGCCCGCGAGGGGTGGGTTTTTCATGTAGTCGTGGGTAACTCGGCTTTTTTTTTCGCACACCGCAACCAGACGATCAGGAAGCGGAACAAGGCGCGGAATGTAGTTACAAAAGCCAGCGAGGGAAGCAAATTCAGCCCACCTGATCGCGTCATCGCCGCGCATTTCCCGTCGCGGGCGGACGGTCAGCGTTCCCGGGACACCGCGCCCGCATGCCCCATGGACCCTTCCGACCCCGGCCCAGCCCGGGATCAGCGGGACACCACCGACCCCGATTCCCCACTCGAAAGCCGAAATTCGAGAAATTTGATCGAAATATCGCCAATCGCTAGACGTAGTGCCCCACGGTCCGGACGCGAGGTGACTCCCGGGCTGCCTTTCGTTGCTGCGTTGTGAAGATCCAAAACTCCCTGAACCATCTGATCTCCTCCCTTTCCTGCGCTGGCGTCATCATCCTTGCGGTCGTCGGGCCGGACGCCGGTGCCCAAACCGTTGCCGGCCAGGAAATCACCTATCCCGGAGACGCGTTCGCCAAGCTCGACACCTTCGAGGGGCTGAACCTCGAGGATGCCGACAAGCTTTACAACAAGGGCGACTACAAGGGGGCCTTCGCCGCCTACAAGGCCTACTCCTTCGAGTTCGCCAAGAGCCGGGCCCTGCCCTACGTCCTGCTCCGGATGGGCCGGTGCCTGCACCAACTCGAAAAGCGCAACGCCGCCATCAAGGCCTACCAGGACGTGGTCGACTACTTTCCGGACGATGTCCGCTACGCCGCCGCAGCCCTGTTCTACATCGGCCAGTGCCACGGCCAGAATGGCGACACCGCCAAGCAGACCGCCGTGTGGGCCCGGATGGTCAAGGACGACGACTACGTGGCCCAGCCGAACTCCGGCACCGCGCTGACCTTTCTCGGCAACCAAATGGCCGAACTGGGAAAATTCGGTGAAGCCGCCGAATACCAGTGGCGGACGGCGGTCAACTTCCTCCAGAGCAACCCCAACGCCGCGAAGGCCGCCCGCGAGGCGGTGATCGCGCACTACGCCCGCCGCAGCCCGGATCACGACAAGCTCACGGAATTCTACGTGGCGGCGAGCGGATTCGACGGCCGGGGAATCGACACGGGCAACCCCGAAGAAGACGTCCGCTACTGGACCACCGCTCTTTCCACCGCCCTCGACAGCCGCGCCGACAAGGAAGTCCGACAGCGGGCCTGCTCCTACTGGGCCGCAAAGCTCGGTGACAAGTTCGCGGACAACGACAGCTTGCGGAAGCTTTGGGCCGACGCCCTGATGGTCGCCGAGGAAGACCGGGAAAGCTGGGTTGCCCGGCTGGAGAAGCAGTTCAAGTCAAAGCCGAAGACCATCGACCGGGTCCTGCAGTTCTGCGACTACCTGCGCGCGGGCGATCTCCGCTCGGCCTTCTTCAAGAAGGAGGGCGAATCCCTCGTCAGCCAGCTCAAGACCGAGGACAAGATCAAGGTGATGAACCGGCTGCGCCATCCGCTCGGCATGCACGACGAGGCGCAGATGGTGATGCGCTCGGTGAGCCTGAACGGCATGACCGACGAGCAACTCCGCAACCACGGGTTTTTCGTCGCCAACTACGAACCCGAGGAAAGCGTGCTGCGCTACTTCGCGCGGATGAAGGACAAGCTGGCGGCCGCGAAGGCACGCTTCGACTACTACAAGGGCCGCAGCCACCGCAACCGGCCCAACGCCGAGAAGGCCCTGGCGGAAATCCCCGCCCTTCAGAAATCCCCGGACTACGCCGGGTCCGGCCTGATGTGGGCCAAGGGCGAATTGCTCCGCGAGATCGGTGAACACGGCGAAGCCATCAAGGCGTTCCGCGCGGCCAACCGCGAACCCGACACGACCTGGGCGGTGATCGACTGCCTCGTCGCGATGAAGCAGTATCCGCAAGCAATCAAGGAAGCCCGGCAGTTGATGACCGTCAGCGGCCAGGCCCCTCGCGCGTCGCTCAAGATCGCCGACATCCACCGGGTTTCGGGTGACAAGGCCCGCGAAGTCGACCAACTCCGCGCGGTCCTCAAGCAGTTCCCGAAAAGCGGCGAATCCAGCGAGGCCCACCGCCGCCTCGAAGGCTACGGTGTCGCCCTCGTGGGCGGCGAAGCGGAAGCCGTGGAGTAACAGCAGGTACCGAACCTGAACCGAAAGATACGGCGAACATCCGCAATTGGAATCGCTTCTTCGCCCCCCTGAGAAAGATTTTCCGAACCCCCTTCGAATCAGACCATCGATCCCCATCATGAACCGTGCGACCACCACAGCGCTCCTCATCGTGCCCCTCCTCACCATCCTGTCCCCCGCGCAGGAAACCGGGGAAGGCGAACGCTCCCGGCCAACCGCCGATGTCGATCGCGAGGCCAAGCACCTCTACGACAAGGCGATCGAGCTGATGGAATACAAGCAGTACGAGCGCGGACTCGCGATGCTCAACACGGTCGTGCGCGACAACCAGGGCAACCTTCTCTCGCACATGGCACACATGGCGATGGGCAAGCACTTCCTCGACCAGAACAACTCGAAGGAGGCGCTCGGTCACTTCCTGCTGCTCACCCGCGTGCTGGCCCCCGTCCCCGGCGAGAAGCAGTCCGAGGACGAGATCGCCCTTTACCACGAAGCCCTCTTCCAGGCCGGCTTCAGCCACTTCCAGGCCGGCCAGTATGCCTCCTGCTTTCCCCTCTTCCGCCGCCTCACCGAGGTCGCCGGCCGCACCAAGTGGGCCAACATGGCCTACTACTACATCGGGATGAGCCATTACCAGTTGAAGAACTGGAACAAGGCGATCGACTCGCTCTCGCTGGTCGGCACCGAGGTCGAGGATGCCGGTTCCTCCGACAGCGAGGACCTCGGTCGCATCGAGATCGGCCAGCGCTTCTACTCGAAAATCGAGGACGCCGACGTGCCGATCATGCGCAAGCTCGGCGTGCCGGTGACGGCGACCGTCGAGGTCAGCAGCGGCGACAAGGAAACGATCACGGGCGTTCCGGTCCCCGGAAAGAAGCACGAGATGCTCGCCTCCGCCCCGACCGCGCTGGGCGAACCCAAGGCCGGCGACGGCGTGATCCAGATGGTCGGCGGCGACACCCTCACGGTGACTTACATCGACGACAGCACGCTCGACGGCCAGAAGGGGGTTCCCCGCACCGGCAAGGTCCGCGCGGTCAGCACCGGCACCGTCGGCTTTTTCCTCGGCGACTTTTCAACCCCGGCCTACGTCGCCTATCCCGGCCAGCCCCAGGTGCTGATGCTGCGCGACGCCGACCTCGACAAGTCGCCGAATGCGGAAGCGGTCACGCTCACCGTCACCTCGCGCTTCAAGGTGGAAGCCAAGGAGGCCGCCGAGAGCGACGACCTGCTCGACATCTTCGCCCTCGAGGACGAGGAAGAGGATGCTTGGAAGGAGCGCGACAGCATCACCGTGCGACTTGAGGAAACGGGTGAAGGTCCGCAGATCCGCACCGGCACCTTCCTCGGACGCGTCGAACTCGCGGCGGTCGAAGACGGCATCAGCCCGGACGCCAGCGACAACGTCCTCCACTGCGACGAACTCGATGAACTGATCGTCACCTACACCGACGAGGTGCACCTTTACGGGGACGAACCCCGCGAGACCGAGTCCGTGATCAAGGTTTCCGGCTCGGTGAATTCGGGCGTGAGCGCGGATCAGTATGTCGTCTTCGAGGAGCTCTTGAAGGCCCGCAAGGGCTCGGTCGAGGCCGAGGCCCTGGTGGGGCTCGGGGAGATCTACAAGGACATGGGCCTCGACCAGCGCGCCGCGCTGCGCGCCCGCGAGTCGCTCGACAAGGTCGACCCCATCATCATGACCCGCGACCAGCTCCCCGGCGATCTTGTGGAGAACGCTTTCCGGCTCAAATGGGAGAGCGAGCTGCTTCGCGACGACTTCGATGCCGCCACCGCCACCTGCCTGGCCTTCAACCGCCTCTATCCGGAGTCGGTTCTCGCCGACCAGGCGCTCATGACCCTCGGGCGCAGCCTCACCGACAAGGGCCAGTATGAGAAGGCCGTGGACGTGTACGGCCGCGTGCTGGAGCTTGAGAACCCGATCTCCGCCGCCGAGGCCCAGTTTCGCATCGGCGAGGCCCTGGCCAGGAAAGCCGAGGAAGAAGCCGAGGCCGCCGACGAGCACAACAGCAAGTGGGGCAAGGCCGGCCTGAGCAAGGCGACCGCGCTGCAGAACCGCATGAGCGCGGCGATCAACGCCTACCGCCGCACCTACGAAAACTACCCGGAAAGTGCCTTCGCCGCCGAAGCGCTTGGCCGGGTCGTCCGCCACTACGTCGAGACCGAGAGCTTCGCCCAGGCCGCCAACCTTCTCGAGAGTGTCTTCGCCGACTACCCCGATGCCGCCTTCCTCGACGAGATGCTGCTGCTCTGGGCCAACGTCGCCTTCCGCATGGGCGACAACGAGACCGCCAAGGGCAAGTTGCAGCAGCTGATCTTCGACTACCCGACCAGCAGCCACGTCGCCGAAGCACGCAGCCGGCTCGCCGGACTCGCGGCCGAGAGCGGCGACGCGGAAGAAGAGTGATTGGAACCACGAATGGACATCAATGAACACGAATCCGGGTTCCACCGCATGAGACTCTCAATCAGCCGCCAGACCATGACCCCTTCCAAGGAATCGGAACTCCGACGCCGAGGCGAAGTCGGGCCACGATGGATGATTCGTGTGCATTCGTGTGCATTCGTGGTTCTTCTTTCCGGCGCAACTCTCTCGTCCGCCGCGACCTTCGACGAGCAACGGAAGGCCGTCGCCTCCTCGGTCGAGACGCAGCCGGAATCCGCCATCCTGTCGCTGCTCGAAGCGGGCATCGAAGAGGGAAAGCCGACCCAGGCCATCGCCGAGGCCCGCAGGTGGCTGCGGCAGAACCTTCCCAAGGACGTGGAACTGCTCTTGCAGGCCGCCCGGGCCGCCGAACTCAGCGGCGACGCCGCGGGAGCCGCGGCCCTCTATCAGCAATACTTGAAGGAGGCGGATCCCGGCGCCGAAGGCGTTGGACCCGCGGTGATCGCCGTCCATGTCCTGCTGCGTGACCAGCTCAATGACGTCACCGCCGCCTACACCTTCAACCGCGCGTCCGGTGGCCGACTGGTGACCAACCCCACCGCCCGCCAGTTCGACCAGTGGTTCATTTCCGAGGCGATCCAGCGCAACGATGTCGTCGCCGTCGCCGACCGACTGCGGGCAATCGCCGGGGCCGGCGTTTCAGAGGACGTCCGGGTGAATTTCTACGACCCTCACTTCCGCTGGCTCCTCCAACAGGTCAGCGGCTACATCGACCAGCGCGGCAAGACGCAGGTGAACAAGGAGTGGGCGGACGCCTGCCGCCGTCTCGCGGAGACCATGGACTTCAACGAAGAGCTTGCCCTGCAGATCGACTGGGCCGCATCGGTCGCCGTCTACAATCTCGCCAAACTGGCCGGGGAAGACGTGGCACCTCCCGTCGACGAGGCCAGGGCTCTGCTCGCCAAGTATCCCCAACACGCGCTGTGGGTCCAGAACGGCTGGGCCGGTGGCGGCAACGGGCAGCACTATCGCGGCGACACCACGAAATACTGGCCGCACGAAATCGACGCCAAGATGGCACCCATCGTCGAGGCCGCGAACAAGCTGACACCGCTGCAACTCGCCGACTTGATGAGGTCGTGGCGGAGCGGCTACTACGCCGACAAGGCGTGCCGGCCGCTGGAAGTCGAGGCCGTGCGCAAGTTTATCACGTCGGACCCCAAGCGGATGAACAGCCGCAACGGCGTGCTGGTGCTCGACAAGGAGTGGAAGCAGTTCACGCCGGAGGAAGCGAAGGCCCTCGCTCCCGGGATCTCCGCCATCGACCAGGAGGAAGCCTCGGCCATCCGGGCCATCGCCGCAGGCGGTGCCGAAAAGGACTTCGACAAGATGGTCGACACACTCCTTGCATCGGAAGCCTGGCGACTGGACCCGAACCGGATGTCCGCGTGGGTGGATCAGCTCTGGCACTACGCCGGTCGCCCGGGCGGCAATGAAAAGCGCGATCAACGGATCAAGGATGCCAACGCCTTGGCACAGAAGGCGAAGGAGAACACCCTGCCAACCGAAGCTCCCCTCGCCCGGCAAACCGCGCTCTTCAAGAAGCTGTGGGCCGACTACCGGTCGGGCCAGCCAAAGATCCCGGGTGTCGCCAACCACCTGAGGTCGGTGCTCAAGCACACGCCGGACGGTGTTGCCGAACTCCTCCGGGACCGCAGCGTGGAGGCACAATTGCTGGCACGCGACACGATTGCCGGTGGCTTTGCGGTCACCGAGTCCGACTGGAAGGACCTTGAGGCCCACACCGGCATCAAGGTTTCGAGCTATGCGCCCCACTCCCGGTATCTCGCCCAGCGACACGCGGGTGGAAGCATCTCCGAGTTGAAGAAGCGCCGCCCCGAACTTTGCCGGCCGTTCCCCCTCGAACCCAACCTGCGCCAGGCCGTCCAGGACGGCCTGAAGCGCAAGGACCTCGAACCCTGGCAGGTGCTTGCATGGATCAACATGCAGTATCCCGAGGACAATGCCGAGCAGGTCAAGCTGATCCAGGAACTGGTGAAGTCCCCGCTGTGGAAGACGATGCCCTGGGAAGTCCGCCATGGAGCCCTCCAGTGGTTCCAGAAGGACATCATGACACCGGGAGAGATCGCCTCGCTCGAGGCGGCCGACCCGGACCTCGTCTGCCAGGCACTGCTGGCGCTCAAAAAGGATCCGGAAACGGCGGAGGAGAAAAAGGAACGCGAGGACTTGGAGAAATCCGATCCGGAAGCAGCGGCTGCCAAGGCCGCCGAGCTGGCCAAGGCCGACGTGACGGCCGTCGTGCCCGCGCTTGAGTCGACCATCGAAGGCCTGCGCAACTCGCCGGTCCGGATCGTCGTTCCGGATGCCGCCATGGAGGCGCTGGCAACGCTCTCACCGGCGATCTTCACCGAGCCCCGTTCCCAGGAATTGCTGCTGCAGATGATTGACCAGCTCAAGGCGGCCACGGCTTCCACCGGCTTCGGGTATCGATTCATCACCGAAGTGACCGCAAACCCCGACCCGGACGTTCTGCATCGTGCCGCGGCATTCATCTGGGAGTCGAACAACCGCAACCCCCGTTACTTCGAGCAACTCAGGAACCTGACCCAGTCGCTGATCGACGAGCACCCCTCGGCCGCCAGCGCCATGGCCGAAGCCGCGCTCGACGCCATGGCCCGGCACCGCGGCCACTCGTATTTCAACCGCGAGACCGACATCCCGCTCTTCAAGTCGATCCGCGGCAATGCGGCCATGGAGATGGGATTGATCGTCATCCCGGTCGCCCCCAACCACCCGGCCTACCCGGTTTACCAGTCCCAGGGCGACTGGACCACCAGCAACGAACAAAGCGCCTGGGATCGCCTCGACGAGAACTGGGAATCCTTCGTCGAGGTCCATCGGGAGCTGTCGATCGAGTTCCTCCTGTGGGTCCTCCAGCAGACGATCTACACCCGTGCCGACGAGCGCCAGGAGACCCTGGTCAAGTCCCTGCTTGAATGGGCCAACGAGGACGGCAGCCCGCTCACCAAGGTCGAGCGGATCCGCATCGAACTCGCCTACGGCGACATCGCCATCCAGCGCGGCCAGCTCCGGCAGGCGCATGAGATCTTCACCCGCACCGAGAACAACGAGGACTTCGCCGAGGTCCCCCTGCGGCACCAGGCCACCCTGCGCCGGGCGGGAGCGGAGCGTCTTGCCAGGGACTTCGATGGCGCCCTGAACACCCTCAACGAACTCGAACTCGAGCGCATCCCCGAACTCTGGACGGACATCCGCTACGCCCGCGCCGAGGTCCACTACGACATGGAGGAATTCGTGGACGCCAAGGATGACATCGACTCCATTCTCGCCCGCGAGCCCAACCACCCGGACGCCCGCATCCTCCTCGGCAAGGTCCAGCTCAAGCGTGAGAAGCTGATGGAAGCCACCGAGGTTGAGCTGGGCTCCAACACCGAGCAGGCCAGCATCGTTCCCGGCGAGAACCTCAAGGTCACCTTGAACGACCCCACCCTCGCCGTCTCGGGTGCCGGCACCGAAATCGAGGTCAAGGTCTGGGCCACCTCCGGCGACGAAGAGCAATTTTTCCTGCGCCAGTTCGGCGACGAGAAGACCAAGTTCCGCGGCGAGATCAAGACCGCCCTCGGTGCCCCCGCTGCCGACGACGGCACGCTGCAGGTGATCGGCGACGACGAGATCTTCTACGCCTACACCGAGCGCTTTCTCGAGAAGATGAACCTGGTGGACGAGAAGCGCGGCGGACCGATCACCGTGGCCTCCGACGCGCTGCTCATCGCCTCGGCCCGCAAGCTTCTCACCGAAGCCGAACAACGCACCGCGGACATGGAAGCGATGATGCGGGAGCTTGAGTCCAAGGGTTCGCGGGACAATCTCGAGGCCGCGGCCAAGGCCCGGCTCGCCGCCGAATCGATGGACGCCGATGCCCGCGCGGAGAATGGCGACATTTCCGCCGACGAGTTCGGCCGGTATCTGGTGAATGTGGCCAAGCCCGGCAACCCGATCCACGTCCGGGTGATCGATCCCGACCGCAGCCGCACGCCCGAAGTGGACGAGCTGACCGTCAGCGTCGGCAGCTCCAGCGGCGACTCGATCTCACGGGTCACCCTGAAGGAAACCGGGACCCACACCGGCTGGTTCGAGGGGAGCATTCCGACCAACGGCGCGCAGGCGCTGGCCTTCGGCCGCAATTCCGAGCCGGGCCGCAATCCGAACATGGTGATCAGCCCGTCCGCCGACACCTACCCGGCGTGGCGACCGATCCCGACCAAGGAGGTCGTCCCCGACTTCAAGGTCGACCTGAACGACAACCATCCGCTCGGAGAACTGACCATCACCGCCGCCGAGGAGGGCGCCAAGCTCAAGACCTTCGCGCTGCAGACAGGAATGAACCCCGGCGACATGAGCACCATCGCCGTCTTTCCCCGGAATCAGGCCGCCATCGAGAAACCCTGGCATCCATCGGTGGTCATCATGAATGACACCGACCGCCTCCACGCGAACAACGAGCGTTCGGTTTACGACCTCGATGAGATCCGTCAGCACCTCGAGTGGGGATGGATGACCCAGACCTACGCCGCAGGCGTCGCGGAAAACGTCAGCGGTCCTTCGCAGGCGCTGGACGAGTCGATTCCCGCCAAGGTCAAGTGGCAGCGGCAGGGCCGGCACCACAACGCCCACGTGATCTACCGCTTCCGCGGCTATTTCCATGAAGCCCGGGACGTGACCCGCCGCTTCAAGCTCGATCTGGGCGGATACAAGGTTCCGGAGGGAACGCACCCGTCCGTGTCGGACCCCCCGCAATTCCTGCTCGCGGTGGATGGACGTCGGATCACCAGTGAAGAGCAGCCGGGCCGACTGGAAGGTCAGATCAATCTCCGTCCCGGAATCCACTACTTCGAAATCTGGGCCACCGGCTGGGACTGCGCGATCGGCTTCGGGCGCGGCATCAAGCTGCGGGCCAACCTTGAGGACCCGGAGACGCTCGTCGATTGCCCGGACGACTTCTTCGATCCGTCCACCTTCCCCGAGGGCAGCCTCGACCACCGCAACGGCCCGGCGACGATCACGGCCAACGAGGCGGGCACCGAATTCACGGTGAAGTTCGCTCCGGGTTCGCGGGCCCGGCTGTTGAATCTGGTGTTTCTCGAGCAGGAGGGATCCGTCCCCGCCCTCAACAAGCTGACGCTTTCCGAGCCCGATGGCGCGACGGTGCTGCCAGTGAAGGAAGACTTCGCCACGCTCAACAAGAACGACACCCTCGAAATCCTCACCGGTGACAAGATCTCGGTCCGCTACGTCGATGACCGCTTCGTCACCAAGGACAAGGAGCGCCACGAACGCTTCCTCGATGTGGCCTTCACCGATGCCCGCGTCGAGTTCGCCGACATCGAGCCCCGCTGGGACGAAGGGCGCCGGAAGGACATGCCCTACTACGAGCAGCTCATCCGCTTCCGCCACGACGAACCGCTTTCGCTGGTCGTCACCGACCCGGACATGGACGTCTCCGGCGACCCGGACCGCGTGAAGGTCACCCTTGCCGTCGGAGACGGGAAAGGCCGGGACTACGAAGCTCTGGAAACCGGCGATTCAACCGGCATCTTCAAGTTGCTCGTCACCCCGGTGGCAGGAGCTGCGACCGGTGAAGGCCAGGTCTCCGTGCCCGAAGGCGGCACCATCCACGTCAGCTACCTCGATGAGGAAAACAACCGGCCCGGCATTCCCTACGAACGGGTTGCCCGCATCGATCACGCCTCCTTCGCCCCGCCCGAGTTCATCGTTGCCCACGCCGAGGTCACCCCTTGGGAACCCGAGGACGGCAACCCGGGCATGCACACGCTGCATCACGGGTTTGAGCCCATCCACCGCCAACGCCTGGAGGCCGAAGAGCGCCTTGCCAGCGAGGCCGTGAAGGTCCGCTACGAGATCAAGAACACCCTCATTCCCGCATCCAAGGCCCCCGAAGGCGGATTCCAGGCGGCCCACGGGAGACGCCTTTTCTTCGAGGTGCTTGCCCCCCACCTGGCACTGCGCACCGGCTCCGAAGTCAGGGTCTATGCGCAGACGGACGCCGGTCGCAAGGCCGGCGGACAAGCCGCGGTTGCGGGCTTCGACGTCAGTATCCCGGGCACCATCGAGGTCACGGGAGGACTGGGGGTTCCCAGGGGGCACGGGGCATGGCACGGCGTTCCGGAGATTCCCATCTACACGGGCGGATCGGTCTGGAACACCTTCGAACCGGAGCAGCGGGACCGCTTCCGCCTGACAATCCCGGTCGTCGCCGGACTTCTTCCTCCCTCGGGGGTGCTCACGGAAGAGGAACGCGAGGATCTTCAGGAACGGGCCAAGGACTCGCGGGCCGCGGCGGAGGAGTTGCTCGCCCGCAGCAGCGGCCTGGTCGTCCAGCCGGGCGACCGCATCCACCTTGGATTCCAGTATCAAACACCGGGCGGCGACAAGAAATGGCTGACGACTTCGACCCGGGTGATCACGCACGGCACCTTCGACCTGATGGCGGAGGATTACCGCGAGCCGATGACCAGCGCCTACGTCGGGGAAAGCCTGAACCTGCGCGTGGTCGACCTCGGCGCCGACGTCAGCGATGCCATGGACACCGTGACCGCAATCGTGCAGGCCAAGTCCGGCGCCAAGGCCTCGGTCGAGCTCCGTGAAAGCGGGCCGCACACCGGTATCTTCAAGGGCGAGTATCTCATCGGTTATGCCAAGGAGGCCGGAGCCCTGCCCGAGGAACACGATGTTCGCCGCGAAGGATTCCCGGTGATCTACGGCGATACCATCGCCGCACGCTACACCGATGCCAACGGCAACGACAGCGAGACCCTGATGGTCACCATCAGCAAGGGAGCCGATGGCACCATCCAGCCCTTCTCGAAGACCTACGAAGACGAGGAGATCGGCATGCGGACCCAGTTCTCGCTGGCGGAGGCCTATCTCGAAATGGCCAAGCGCCACCGCAAGCTCGGCGAGACCGAGAAGGCCAGGTTGGAGTATTCCAGTGCCAAGCTGCTTCTTTCCAAGGCGATGGACGAGTTCCGCGACCCGGACACCCGGGCACACGCCGAGTATCTTCTCGGCACACTGACGATGGAGGAGGCCATCGCCGCCGAGGATGAGGAGACCAGGGAGACCCGCTTCCGCGCCGCCCTGTCGCGCTTCATGACCGTCACCGGGAGTTACCCGCAGACCATCCACGCCTCGCGCGCCCAGTACCGCATCGCCACCGTCTACGAAGCCCTCAAGGAACCCGACATCGCGGCGCAGGAGTATGTGAAGCTGGCCTACAAGTATCCCGACTCCGAGTTCCTCGCGACCTCGATGCTGAGGCTCGGCAGCCATTTCCTGAAGAAGGCCGCAGGCCTCGAAGCCCAGGCCAAGGAACTGCTTGCCAAGGGCGAGGACGACAAGGACGCCCAGTACGAGGGCACCGCCCTGATGACGCTGGCCCAGCGCGAGTATCTCAAGACCGCCAGCATCTTCGGCCGCCTGCAGCAGCGCTTCCCGAGCAACGAACTGGCAGGCCCCGCCGGACTGCGCGCCGGTCAGGCCTACATGCGCGCCGGCAAGAACGCCGAAGCTGTCGACGCCTTCCAGCGGGTCATCACCGAGGAGGGTTACGACGGACCCAAGGTCCGCGCCCAGGCGATGTACTGGGTCGGCATGTGCTACCAGGACCTGCGCCAGGAGATGGCGGCCTACTCGATCTTCAAGCGCCTCACCTACGACTTCCCCGAAAGTGAATGGGCGGCCTACGCCCGGGCACAGCTTTCAACCGACCGACTCCTGAAACTGGAGACCGAACTGGAACTCGAACGACTGGAGTCCGGACAGTGAATATGGAACCACGAATGGACACGAATGGACACGAATTGTTCCTCAAGGAGGAAGTATACGGCGTGGTCGGTTGTGCATTAGAAGTCCTCAAGGGACTTGGGCATGGGTTGATGGAAAAACCCTATGAAAACGCACTGGCAGTCGAACTCGGCCTGCAAAGCATCCCATTCAAGCAACAGCCCCGGTTCGCCGTGACCTACAAAGAGGTGCAGGTGGGCGAATACATTCCTGATCTGATCACCCATGATCAAGTCGTCGTGGACACGAAAGTCATCGATCGCATCACAAATCATGAATTGGGCCAGATGATGAACTATCTGAAAATCACCGGTCTAAAGGTAGGCCTCATTCTCAATTTCAAACGAGCCAAACTGGAATGGAAACGAGTCGTACTATGAAAACATTCGTGTTCATTGGTGTCCATTCGTGGTTCCTGTCTGCCGCGCTCATCTCAGCACCGCTGGACGACCGCATCGCGGCTTTCGAGGACGCGGCAACCCAGACCGAAGGATCGGTCGCGGAGATCCTCAAGTCCGGACTTGCCGAGAACCGCAGCGCCCTCGCCTTCGCCGCAGTGAAGCCGTGGCTCGCGGCCAATCCGGGGCTCTCCAATGACACCCTTTTCCAGGCCGCACGCTCGGCGGAACGGGCCGGTGAATGGTCATCGGCCGCGAGCTTCTACCGCAAGCTGCTCACGGATCCCAAGGTGGACGGCCGCATCGCCGGCGAAGCCGTGCCGGCGACCTACCGCCTGCTCATCAACCACCTCGGTGATCCCGAAGCGGCCTATCTTTTCATGCGCGAGGACGGGGCCCGGTTGCGGACCTTCGGACGCGCCCGTCAGTTTGACCGCTGGTTCCTCGACAGGGCCCGCGAACGCAAGGATCTCGTCGCCCTCGCCCGCTGGCATGCCGCGATCCTGAACAGCAACGATCCGCTCGATCGCTTCGAGGACAGTCTCGAGTTCCTCATGAGCGAGTTCGAGACCTTCAGTCACGAGAGCGAGCGCCTTTACGAGGAGCTCGATGCCCTCGCCTCCGCCCGGAGGACACCGGCCGGGATCAAGGAGCGGATCGCATGGGCAAAGACCATCATTCCACTGTGCAAGCCCGCCGCCGAACTCGCCGGGGCCAAGAAGCCGATCCCTGAAGACCATTTCAACTCCGCGCTGCCGGTCGCCGAAGCCATGATTGCGGCGGCTCCCTTCGAGGGATCCCGGGCCGCGATGATCGGCTGGATGAATTTCAACGCCGGGGACTCCGGGGTCTTCAACTCGTTCGTCACCCCGGGCCGCGAAGCCAAGGCCGCGCCAATCCTCAAGACACTCCGGCAACTTCCACCACAGCAGGCACAGGCCTTGCTCCAAATGACCGTCGACCAGGCCAGGGGCCGGAAGGTTGCCGACTACATGTTCTCCAAGGATGAACTCCGGGCCCTCGTGAAGGATCTGCCGCAGGTCTTCAACTCGCTTGCCGCTCCCGACGTCCCCCTCTTCGATGCCACGCTCACGCCCGAAGTCGCGAAGGAAATCGCCCCCCATCTCGCCCGCAATCCTCACGCCCAGGCGGCCATGGTGCGCGCATGGGCCCGCCCGGAACGACGCTACAGCGCCGCCGCCGACCAGATGATGAAGTCGGAGATGTGGCGCTTCGACGATATCAAGACCCTCACCCACGGACTGTGGCACAGCGGTATGTTCGAGCGTGAAGGCGAGGATCACAACGCGCCGAACGTCAAATACAACAACCTCGACAGCCGCTACCAGAAGCTCAAGCAGCAGGTCTCGAAGGAGGCCAAGAACAACGAGCGCCTCGCCGCCTTCAAGACCCTGCAAGCCGACCTTCTTTCCGCCAACCCCTCCACGCCGGGGGCCCTCCCGCTGTGGGATGCCTTGTTCGCCCAGGCACCGGATGCCGACCGGGAAGTGATGTTGATCCGGTTGGTCGCCGACGAGGACGACACCCGCTCCAGCCTGTTCCGGCGGGCCATCGAACAGTCGAGTTTTGGCGGAAGCACCTACGCGAGGCTGCGGTTCGGTCCCGGGTTCGATGAAAGCTGGGACCGGTGGGGCAAGAAACAGGCGCGGGAAGCCCTGCCGGAGTTTGCAAAACATCTCCAGCAGATCCTCACCCGCCAGGCTCAGGCCGGAAAGCTGTCCGAGCGAATCCTCGGCCTCTGGCTCCACAGCGTGGACCCCGAGAAGCCCGAGTCCCGGGAAGCGATGAAGGCCCTGTTCGAATCATCGGCCTACGCCGCGGTCGACCCCGCCTATCACTCCCTCGCGGCCCGCGAGCAGATCTTCGGGCCGGGCTTCCTGACCACGCAGTGCGGGAGCGCCGATCCGCGCTTCGTTTCCCGCGACCTCCTCGCGCTGCCGCAAGACGCCACACCGGCCCAGGTCGAGTCGGCACTGAAGTCGGCGGTCGAGGGTGCGGCGAACGCACCCGACACGGTCACCGTCATCGGCCTCGAACCCGTCGCCAAGCTTCCGGAGTGGTCCCCCGAAACCCGTTCACTGGTCCTCTCCCTGTTCTCCGTGAACTCCCCGGTCGCCCCCCCTCCCTCGAGGCAGGGCTACGAGCCGCTCGTCCAGCGCATCGCCGACGAGGCGCGGGAGTCCTCCGGATGGAGCCCGCTCGAACCCTACGCCGCCGGACTCTGGCATGCCGCCGCCGCGACGGATGATGGCCGGCACTACCGCGGTGCCGACGCGCTCGCGCGCCTCGCCGAGGCTGCCAATCAAGCCGGTTCGCCCTCGGTCGCCATGACCGTCGCCCGCAGTGGTCGCCGAAGTGTAGCCGGCCGGGCGCTCGCCAATGCCGGCGACGGACGCCCGTCCGAAATCGCCGGACTCCTGCGTCAGGTGGCCGGCAAGGCCGCCATGGAAGTCGGCGCGGTGGAAATCCCGGTCGCCGAGAACGACCCGAGCTACCCCATCTACAAATCGAACGCCGAGTTCGTGCAGGACAACCGTGACACGGCGTGGGTCCTGTACGATGCCCACGCCGATCAACTCAAGGAAGTGCTGCGCTCGCTCTCGGTGGGCTACGGACTTTGGCTCCTCGAGCGGAACATCGAGGAAGAACACGAAGAACGTGCCGAGGAACTGGTGAAGGAACTCACCATCTGGTCGCGGCAGGCCGCCGGCACCTTCAGCCCCGAACAGGACGCCGCGCTCAAGATCGCCTATGCCGAACTCGCTTTCCGCAAGGGCGCCCTTCCGACCGCCCGCGCGTGGTTCCGCAAGGTCGCCGACGCCGCGGAATACGAGGGCACCTCGATGCATCTGGAAGCCGCCCTGGGATCGGTGAAAGTCGACCGGGTTTCCCGCAATTTCGGAGCCGCCCTGACCGAACTCGACAACCTGATGCGCCTCCCGAATCCGGAATTCCGAAAGCGGGTCCGTTACGCCCGTGCCGAGGTCCTCATGGACCAGGAAAACTTCGCCGAGGCACTCGATGAACTCGAGGCGGTGCTGCGGGTCGATCCAAAGCACCCCGACGCGCTGATCCTGCGTGGCCAGATCCACTACCAGATGCGCAAGCTGGTCGAAGCCAGCGAGATCGAACTCGGCCCCTCCCAGGACGACACCGTCATCGTCCCGGGTGAGGCGGTGAAGATCAACCTGCGCGACCCCACCCTGCGGGTCTCCGGCGTCGGCGCCGACATCGAGGTCGAGATCTGGGCAAAGTCCGGCGACAAGGTACGGGTGCTTCTTTATCAACTCGGTGACAGCAAGGACAAGTTCCGCGCCGAGGTGCCCACCGAACTCGGCGCGCCGAATCCGAATGACAAGGTGCTGCAGGTGCTCGGCGTCGACGAGATCCGCTTCGGATACTCGGAGCGCTTCCGGAAGAAGATGGACGACCTGCCGGACGATCCTGACCTCGTCATCACGGTCGCGTCGGACGCCATGGTCGACTTCAGCGCGGGCGCCTTCCCGCCGCGCCAGGGCGAGCGCCGCCTCGACATCGAGGAACTCGGCCTTTCCACCGCCCAGGCCGCCCTCGGCACCCGGGCGGTGCGCCCCGGCAACCCGGTCTATCTCCGGGTCACCGACCCCGACCGCAGCGCCTCGCCCGGGATCGATGAGATCACCGTTTCCATGCAGGCATCCAGCGGCGACGAGATCCGCCAGCTCGTGCTGAAGGAGACCGCGCCCTTCAGCGGCGAGTTCCAGGCCATCGTGCCGACGACGGGTGCCCAGGCGTTGGCATTCGCTTCGGAGAGCGCCCCCGGCCGCGATCCGAACATGGCCATCAGCGCCCTCGACTACCCGGGCTGGCAGGGTCAGGTCGGCGACCGCGAGGCCACCCGCATCTTCGGTGTCGACCTCAACGACAACGTCGGCGTGGCAAGGATGACCGTCGCCTCCGGCGGCACCGGTCAGCAGCCCACCCACTTCGTCTTCCAGACTTCGATGAACGGCGACCAGTGGACGACCCGCGCCCGCTTCCCCGACGACGAGGCGCCCTGGAACGGAAAACCACAGATGACCTCCTTCCCGACCTTCCGCGAGGGCATCCCGGTATCCGAACCCGAAGGCAGTGACTTGCCTGAGGATTGGCTCGAGAAGATGGAACTCGGTTCCGTCCGGCCGAACTGCAACTACCTTGCCGCCTATGTCCCGGACCTCGCCGCCGACGGTGAACTCCCGGTCGTGAATACCGGTCACCCCGGCTACTCGGGCCTGATCCGCTACCGCGCCCTCTTCTACCAACCGGCGGCGGCCATCCGCAGGTTCCAGCTCACGGGCCTGCCGCGCACCGATGACAAGGGAGTGATCCGCACGATCTTCCTGCTCAACGGGGAACCCGCCGACGAGGAATCGGAGGATCCGCTGCTCATCGAACGTGAGCTCGCTCCCGGGCTGCACGAGATCGAATTCTGGTGCCACGACGGCCGGGACAAGTTTCTCAAGCGCAAGCCGGCCTTGCTCTGTGATGAGCCCGGCAAGGCGGAACTGGTGCCCTGCCCGCCCTCCATGTTCGACCCCGCGACCTTCCCCGAAGGCGTGCGGGCGGCCATCACACAGCCCGCAACCATCACCTCCGGCGACGAGGGCTTCACCATCGATTTCGGCGACAAGACCCAGGCCCGCATGGTTCGCCTCGTCATCGAGGGCTTCGAGGGCGTGACTCCGGCAATCACCAAGGTCACCCTGACCGACCGCGACGACAACCAACTCCTGCCGGTGGCGCAGGACTACAAGGCGCTGCGCGAGAACATGCAGCTCGAGGTTCTCCCCGGTGACCAGATCGTGGCCCGCTACGAAGACCCGGTGACCGCCACGCCGAACCGCGACCGCCATCAGCGCAGCCTCGGCGTCGCCTACAACACCGGCACCATCACCGCGTCCTTCCTGAACTACGAAACCAACAAGGAAGGCGAACGGGAACTGGTCCTCGAACCGATCCGCCGCTTCCGCATGGACGATGCCGTCGCGATCGTGATCGAAGATGCCGACCTCGATGGCAGTCCCGAGCGCGACACCATCGAGTTCGTGGTGAATTCCAGCAGTGGAGCTTCGGTCACGCTGAAAGCCGTCGAGACCGAGAAACACAGCGGCGTGTTCATGGGCCGGGTCTTTCCGGTGGAAGGCGAGCCTTCCCGCGACTCCGAGATTCAATTGACTCCCGGCGGAGTCCTGACGGCCGTTTACCGCGACGTGGAGAACCTCGACCCCGGCATTCCCGCGGATCGCGAGGTCACGATCACCCACGCGCAATATGAATTGCCGCTGCTGAGTGCCTACGCCCTTTCCAGCGAGGTTCTCCCCTACACCCCGACCCCGAGCGAGGACGATGAAAAGGCCCGCCGGCCCGGCGGCACCGAGGTCTTCCATCCCCGCAGTGAGCTGTCCTACCACCATGTCGACTCCGCCGACACGGTCGACAAGCCCCTCACCGCGGTCATCGGCGCCAACCTCCGCTTCGATGTGGTCGCCCCTCACCTCGCACTGGCGGGCAGCAGCGAGATCCGCGCCTACGTCCAAACCGACGAGGCCCGCAAAGCGGCCAAGGCCCCGGGCAAGGAATTCGACGTCACGGTTCCCGGAACGCTCAAGCTCACCGGCAGACTCGGCTCCGGCGAACTGGATGTGCCCCGCGGCTACCACATCGCCACGCCGCCCACTCCACCGACCAACGAACCCCCGCTCGAACAAGGTCGGTTCTCCTTCAGCATTCCCCTGATCCTCGGCGACCCGCCGACCCGCAGCTTCGCCACCAAGTCTGCCGAAGAACTCCCCTCCTCGGCCATTCCCGACGGCCTGGCCGTCAAGGCAGGCGACATCGTCCATGTCGGCTTCCCGTGGCAGGACCAGGACGGCAAGGTGCACTGGAAAACCACCCGCTTCACAGTCGGCAGCGATGCCTTCCTCGACGTCATGGAGAACGGCTATCGCGAAGCGCTCACCAGTGCCTACGTCGGCGAAAAGATCTATCTCCGGCTGCTTGCTCCCGGTCTCGACCGCGGCCCGGAGCGCGACAATGCCATCGTCACGCTGAAAGGCACCAGCGGTGCCAGCACCCGCTACGAAGTGCGCGAGACCGAAAGTCACTCGGGGGTTTTCAAGGGTGTCTTCACCGTTGCCTACGCCGACGAACAGATTCCCGCCGAGCTTCCGCCCGTGGCGCTCAACGGCTTCCCGGTCCGCTATGGTGACGACATCACCGTCAGCTACGAGGACCAGAGCTTCGCCGTGAACGTCAACAAGGGCGCCGACGGCGTCATCGAACCCTTCAGCAAGCGCTTCACCGGCGACGAGATGGCGGTGCGGACGGGCTTCACCCTCGCCGAGTGCTACTTCGAGCTCGCCAAGAAGCACCGCGAAATGGACGAGGAAAGCCTTGCCCGCCGGCAGATCGGCCAGGCCCGCAAGCTTCTGGCCGAAGCTCTCGCCACCCACCGCGACGACGAACTCAAGGCGCACGCCGAATACCTGCTCGGCAACCTTTCGCAGGAGTTCGCCGACCTCGCGAAGAACGACGAGAGCAAGCTGCCGATGTACCAGGACGCGCTCGCCCGCTTCTCCAAGATCCCCACCGACTATCCGGACACCGAGTTCGCCCCGAAGGCCCAGTTCAAGACCGCCCTGGTTTACGAGAAGATGGGCGAGATCGAGAACTCGGTCGAAGAGTACGTGAAGCTCGCCTACAAGTATCCCAATGACGAGCTTATCCCGACGGTGATGGCCCGTCTCGGTGGCTACTTCCAGAAGAAGGGCCAGGAGTTCAAGGAGCAGGCCGACCTGCTCCGCGAGAACGAGGACGATGAGTCGAAAGCCGAGGTGCTGCGTCTCGACGACCTGAGCTACCCGGAGTTCCTCAATGCCGCGATGGTCTTCTCCAAGCTTCAGGAACGCTTCCCGGATGATCCGCTCGCCGGACTCGCCGGACTGCGGGCGGCCCAGAACTTCATGCGGGCCCACCAGTATGAGGAAGCCCTCGTGCAGTTCCAGCAGGTCATCGACAGCGAGCAATACGATGGCCCCGACATCCGCGCCCAGGCCATCTACTGGAGCGGCATCAGTCACGAACGCTGGGTCGGACTGATGTCCGAAAACAACTACAAGGCCCGTGGCAACGGCATCCGGGAGGCCTACCAGCTCTACCGTCGCGTCACCTTCGACTTCCCCGACAGCAAGTGGGCCAAGTATGCCCGCGGCCGCCTCGCCGACCCGGTCTTCGCCCGGATCATCGAGGAGGAAAACAAGGCCCGCGAACGCATGATTGAACAACTCAAGGAGAGCCGCTGATCCCGGCCCCGCCGACCATTTTGAACCGACTCGAACAACAACTCCTGCGTGACACCGTCGGCAACTCGTCGCCGCGCTTCATCCTGCGCACGCGGACCCGGGTCGACACCGGGCGCTGGACGCGGCGCAGCCCGCTGTGGCTCTGCATCATGGATGACGAGATCGTCCTGCTGTCCGTCGGACGCCGCCGCTACCTCCAGCGTCGGCCACTCGAGGACTGCCGGGAAAGCCACTACAACGCCGCGCGCGGTGGTTTGGTGATTGCTCCGGGGGACGGACTCCGTTTCCCCTGTCTCGAAATGCCGGTCGCCGATGCCCTGAAAGCCCTCGACTTCATCCACTCAACTCACGAAACCAAACAGCGATGCTAGAACACATCATTGAAGGAAAGATCATCATGGTTCCCCTGATGATCTGCAGTCTGATCAGCCTTGCCGTGGTCTATGACCGCTGGCTGGCCTTCCGCGCGAACCGCAAGATCGACACCCGCTCGCTCCGGTCGAAGGTGCTGGCCCACCTGCGCAAGAACGACCTCTCCGCCGCCATGGAGGAATGCAAGGCCGCCCGGGGACCGCTCGCCTCCGTCATTCTCGCCGGCCTCCGGTCCTACGACCAGCTGAAGGGCAAGAACGAGTCTTCCGAGACCATGCGGCTGGTGGTCGGACAGGTCATGGACGACTACAGCGCGCAGGCGATGAGCGTGGTCAACAAGCGGCTCGACGTCCTGACCACCATCGGCACCGCCGCCCCGCTGCTGGGGATGACCGGCACCGTGACGGGCATGATCGCTTCGTTCTCCGGGCTCGCCGAGGCGGGCAGCATGGCGGGTGGTGGCGGCGAAGTCGCCAACGGCATCTCCGAGGCGATGGTCACCACCGCCGCCGGCCTGATCATCGCCCTGCTCGCCGTCATCCCGCAGAGCGTCTTCAACCGCTGGAGCGACGAGATCGAACTCGAGATCGAAGAAGCCAACAGCGAACTCGTCGAGTTCATCCTCACGCACCACTGAAAATTTCGAATGACGAAACACCCGAATACCCAAGGAATGATGAACGGGCGAATGACGAAGCGGGGCTCCTCCAGCGAGCCGTTCCTTCGCACTTCGGATTTTGTCATTCGGGCTTCCTCGGGTGTTTGGGTATTTGGGTATTTCGTCATTTCCTGAGCTTGCGATGAGACGGCGCAGCACACGTGAGAAGAAACACCGCTCGGGCGAAATCCCGACCGGCTCGTTCTCGGATATCGCGTTCCTGCTGATCATCTATTTCCTGGTCGCCACCACCCTGGTGAAGGTCAAGACCATCACCGCCGACCTTCCCACCGGCGAGAAGACCAGCCAGCCGCAGTCGGACAAGACCCCCATCGTCAACCTCCGCGGAGCCGAGGTTTTCCTCAATGACCGCAAGGTGACCATCGAGCAACTCAACGAACGCCTCGCGGCGCTCGAACTCGCCGAGAAGGATCCATCCAAGCGGGTCATCATGCTCGAATCCGCGAGCGGCACCCCCTACGAAAACTATTTCCAGGCCCTGGCCTCGATCAGCGAGCATCATGGGGTCGTCGCCATCGTCGAGGAGGACGAATAGGATGAAGAAGCACCTCCAACGTCGCAAACGCCGCAGCGTGCCCGTGCCCATCGCGAGCATGGGCGACATCGCGTTCCTGCTGATCATCTTCTTCATGGTCTGCAGCGAGGTCAGCAAGGACAACAGCAAGGCCCGGCTCACCCTGCCCTTCTCCGAGTTCGTCGAGAAGATCGAGATCCCCGTGGCCGCACGCATCGCCGTGGATGAGAACGGCGAGATCTTCTTCGACGGCTACCAGGTCGACAGCGTCAAGGAGGTCGAGATGGGCGTCCGTGCGCTGCTGACCAAGACCGTCTCCGACGACCAGCGCCACGTTCAGTTCAAGTGCGATGCCCAGCTGACCAAGGAGCAATTTGAACCCGTGATCAAGGCCATCGCCGCGGGCGGCGGCATCATCGAAGCCGTCGGCGAAAACAACGAATAGTCACCACCATGAATCCGAACAACGAAACCAGCCCCGACGAGTTGCTGGACACCTTCGAGGGCCGCAGCCTGAAGAAGATCCTGCTCTTCACGATCGTGGTCCATGCCGTCATCCTGCTCGGCTCCAGCGTGCCCTTTCTTTTCGGAAAGGCCTTCGGGATGGGCACCAGCGACTTGAGTGAGGAAGAGCGGGTCAAGGCCGCGGTCAGGGAAGCCAACATCACCCTTCGCAAGATCGCCGACGAACACGGCATCGAGCCTCAGGAACTCAGCAGTTCCATTGCCGGGGGGATTCCCAAGGCACCGCCCGCCGAACCGAACGAGAGCCCCGCCACGGAACCCGCCGCCGAGCCCGCGGATGATCCCGACGAGCCCAAGTCCGCCATCGAGGAGGAACTCAAGAAGGTCGAGGAGGGCCCCGAAGTGCCCCCCATCCCGGAAGAAGAGGAAGTCGATCTGTTCCGCTGAACTGAGCCGCCCCGATGCCGCCGAACGTCCAGCTTCCCGCCGAGAGGATCGATCAGATCCCGACCGCCCCGTCTCCTTCAAAGGCGGTGGTGGTGGCGCTTGCGGTGCTGGCCCTTTCGCTCTTCGGAGGGGCGGTGGGCCTGTGGGGGCCACCGGTCCTTGACGCCTGGCTCTCCAACAAGGGTGAGTTGGCGATCCTGTGGCAGAAGCTGCACGTCACCTCCTCCCTCAAGACCTGCTTTCACGCCATCGGCGTCGTCGGCGGACTTTGCGCCATCGCCGGCCTGCTCGGTTTCATCCGCTCGAAACCGACCTACCTGATCCTGCGCTTCACCGTGCTGGCAGTGGTGGTGGTCATGGCGGCCCTGGTCTGGCTCGTCTGGCAGGGAGCCTTCGCCATGGGCCGCGAGGGGCTGGAGATCAACGGCTCCAAGCAGGACAGCGTCACCGCCTTCAAGATGTGGTGGGGCATCTGCTGGCCGGCCTTCGCGGTCGCGGCCTACGCCTGGTGGCTGCAGCTCATGTTGCGCAGCCGCTCGGTTTACGCCGCCTTCACCTCGGTCACCGGCCGGCCGCTGCGGGGCGACCGGATGCTCGAGAGCCTGCGCACCCACGGTCGCGACCCCCGCCACCGGAAGAGCCTCTACGGGAGTATCCTCACCCACCTGATGATCCTTGTGATCATCCCCTGGATTCTCAGCCTCGGGGGCTGCGTCGAGGCCTACAAGGTGCCCAAAGGCAGCGGCAACCCGGTGGTCGCCATGGTCAAGGTGGTGAAACCGAAGAAGAAAAAGAAGAAGACGCTCACCCTGCGGCCGAATTCCGCCATCCTCTTTGATCAACCCGACCTCGACGAGACCGAGGTCGACCAGATCATGGAGGAAAAGACCGAGGTGACCTACGAGGCCAACCCGAACGCCATGGCGGGCAACATCGGCAAGGGCGGCGGCGACGAAGGCGGATGGCCGGAGGGCATGGATGACTACAAGATCCGCTTCATCCGGCTCGAGCACGACGGAGCGGGCTGGGACGACGGCATGAACGAGACCGCCGCCGACATCAACTTCCTCAAGGCCTTCGCCCAGGCCACGGGTTTCAGAAAGATCGCCAGCAAGGGAGAGAGCCACTCGATCGCCCTGCTGCGGAAGTATCCGGACGATGGCTTCCCGCCGTTCGTCTATCTGACCGGGAACGACAGCATGGGGCGCGTGAGCACCAAGGACGCGAAGATCCTACGGGATTACTGCCTCAAGGGAGGCATGCTGATCGCCGATGCCGGCAGCGCGAGGTTCCACCAGTCCTTCACCCACTTCATGCGTCAGGTGTTTCCGGACAAGCCGCTGATCGACATCGCCGACGACGACATGATCTATCAACTCCCCTATGCCTTCCCGGATGGTGCCCCGGCCTTCTGGCACCACGGCGGGCGCCGGCCGCTCGGCATCAAGCACGAGGGACGCTGGGTCGTCTTTTACCACCCCGGCGACATGAACGACGCCTGGAAATCGCCCGGCTACACCGACGTCACGCCGGAGATGCGCGACGCCGCGATGAATCTCGGAGTGAACCTCGTCTACTATTCCTTCAACCAGTGGGACGACGCCATTTCGAAAGCCCGCAAGTAACCCCCGGTTTTTCTCCCTTCCATCGTGAACCCCGACTCCATCGGCACCATCGGCACCATCGGCTACCTCGGCTTCGCACTCGCGTTGGCGGCGGTCGCGACGTGGCTCGTTTACTGGGGGATGAAGAAGCGCTTCCTCGTCCGGCTTGGATTCGTCCTGGCACTCGCCGCCCTCGCCTGTGCCAAGATCCACTCGGCCACCCACGTCGACCGGATCGAGATCGACCCCTCGATCCAACTCGCCATGATGAAGGCGAAGCAGGAAGAGCGGCGTCAGGCGGCACTCGACCTGCGGGGCGACGAAGTCGCCCAGATCCGCTTCGCCGAGGACGATGGCGAGGAATTCATGGACAAGGCGGGCCTCGAGGAAAGCGACCTTGAATACTACGACAGCCTCGAGGAGCCGGCGTGGAAGAAGAACAAAAGAACCCGCTCGAGCGAGGGCGAGGAAGACACCAGCCTCGATGCGCTGATCGACACCGAAGAAGCCGAGGGCGGCGCGGACGTCGAGGCACTTGAAGCCGAGAAGGGCCCCGAACCGATACTGATGGGCGAGGAAGAGGTCGTCGCCGCGCGCAGGATCGATCGCTGGAACGGTCGCGTGTCCCTCGCCCTGCCGATCCTCGGCCTCCTGCTGCTCGGCTACGACTATCTGCGCCGGGCCAACCGCTACGCCGAGGCCAGCTTCCCGCTTCCCCTGCCCTCGGCTCTTCCAGGTTCCATCACCCCCATGCCGGCGGTGGTCGAACGTTCCGATCCACCCCGCCGTCCGGTGGTCGCGGAGCTGGCCTGGCTGGCCCGGCGCGGGGACTCGTTCCTCTACCTCGCCGACGAACCGTTGAAGGCGGCGAAAGCTCTCGAACAACTTCAACCGCTCGCCGCCAAACACCGGCGCTTCGATCTTCTGCCGCTCGGGGACGACACCATCGATGATGACTTCGTGTTCGAATCCCTGTGGTTCGGTCGCTGTTCCTTCGTGGTCGAATCCCCGGACCGGATCGAAGCACTGATACGGCGGTTCACCGAGCTGATGCAGCAGCGGCGCAAGACCCGCGCCAGGGTCCGTCAGGTCGCTCACCTCGTCTGGGATCTCCCGGGCAAAACTCCCGGTGAAGAGCTCACTCAACTCGCCGCCCGCACCGGATTCTCGATCTTCCTTGTGGCAAACCAATCCCATTGATCATGAAACGACTTCTGTTCCTATTCCTCCTGATGGTTTCACCAGCGTTCTCCGAGGAACGCACGCTCACCCCCGAGCAGATGGAACAACTGGCCAACGAGGGCGAACTTCCTGATGACACCCCGGAGCGACCGACCCACCTGCCCGACCTGACCCAGTACGAGCCGCTCCCCACGGACGGCAAGGGCAAGGAACCCCCGGTTTGGACCCTCGGCCCGACGGGCATCGTCAGCCAGATGATCGACTTCCGCTTCCAGGGGGACCAGGTCTTCGTCAAGGGCACCCTTCCGGGTTCACCCGCCGAGGGAAAGCTCCTACCCGGAGACGTGATCCTGGGCTTGAACGGCAAGAAGTTCGAGGCGGGAGGACACATCGGCATCCTCATCGGCAATGCCATCATCGAAGCCGAACTCGAAGAGAACGAGGGCCGGATGGTCTTCCAGGTGTGGCGCGACAAGAACTACGCCGCCCGGACCGGCAAGCAGGACCTTGCCGCCGTCGATATCGATGAACTCATCAGCGAAGCCCGCGATGACAACACGCTCTACGACTGGAAACCGGAGGAGGAACGGACGCAGGAGGTCCGTCAGATGGGTTTCGACAAGTTCCCGGTCGAAGCCGAAACCCTCGAGGTCGAACTGAAGCTCCGCACCTTTCCCGCTTACAGTGACACCGCTCCCTACGACTGCCCCAAAACCGCAAAGATTCTCGACGATGCCTACAAGGTCCTGGAACAGAAGTTCATCGTCGACCCCCAGGTCAAGCGAAGCGGCCGCGGTGGTATCATCGAGGCGATCGCCCTGATCTCGTCCGGCAGGCCCGAGCACCGCAAGATCGTGCACGACTGGGTGCGGGGACCCCACAGCCCGTGGAAGCCGCCGACCGAGCCCGCGGGAACCATGTTCGAACCCGGCTACCGGGGCTACAAGGGCTACCAGAGCTGGCACCACGGCTACGGTGGCCTGTACTGCGCCATCTACTACGACGCGACGGGCGATGACTTTGTCCTCCCGGCGCTACGGAAGTATGCCATCGACACCGCGATGGGCCAGAGCGGTCACGGCTCATGGGGCCACACCTTCGCCTACCCGTCCTTCAACGGCGGCGAACTCCACGGCATGAACCCCGGCTACGGCGCCCTCAACGCCGCCGGCAACCGCTGCTTCTTCCTCATCACCCTGGCCCAGAAACTCGGCATCGAGCACCCCGAAATCGACCTCGCGGTCAAGCGGGCCCACCGCTTCTTCGGCTCCTACGTCGACCAGGGTGCCATCCCCTACGGCGACCATGGAGCGGCTGCCACCGATGACAGCAACGGCAAGAACACCGGTGTCGCCTTCTCGATGAAACTCCTCGGTGATGACTACGGCGCGAAGTACTTCGCGATGATGTCGAGCCACTGTGCCTTCACCCGCCGCGGCGGGCACGGCCACGACTACCACGGCAACTGGTCGTCATGGGCGGCCAGCCTCTGCGGCCCGGAAGTGCGCACCTTGAACGAGCGCAACCTGCGCTGGCGCCGGACCCTCAGCCGCATGTTCGACGGCAGCTTCGTCTATCACGGCGGCTATGGAGCGCTTCGCGACCCCACCGCCACCCAGGTCCTTCACCAGGCGGCTGTTTACAAGCAGACGCTGATCACCGGCAAGGACCCCAATGAGAAGCTTTACCCGAACGAGCGGGAGATGAAGCAACTCCTCTCCAGCGCGAGAGCCCAGTTCAACGATCCGCTGCTCATCGAAATGGACGGCACACCTTGGCGCGAGCGGAGCACGGAAGAAGTCCTCGACCTCCTCGACATCTTCAAGCCGAAGGCGCGGGGCCAGGTCGCCCAGGAACTCGCAAAGCGCTATCAGGCCGGCGAAAAGGAGATCCTGCCGCGGGTGGTCGGGCTGCTCGAACACGACGAGGCCCGATTCCGCGATGGTGCGGTACGGACCGTCGGCGCTTGCGGGACCGATGTGGTCCTCGAGCACCTCTCGAAGCTCACCGCCTTGCTCAAGGACCCGGCGGACTTCGTCCGGGTCTCGGCCGTGAAGGTGATCTCCAGGGCCACCGACGCCAAGGAAACCCAACTCGCGATGATCCAGGCAACGCTCGACGAACCGAAGGCCATCGCCCCGAACAGCGTCCGCAACTCGACCCAGGCCGCGCTCTTCAAGAACAGCACCGTCCTCGCCAACAAACCCTTCGAAGCCGGGTTCGAGGAGGAGGAGGTGCGCTCGGCACTGGAACATCTCATCATGCTCGACCCGGTTCACGGATCCTTCATGCCGTCCCGGCTCGAGCCCTGGACCAAGGAAACCGTCGTCAAGGTCGCCGGGCCGCTCACCAACGCGGCGGAGGTGGAGCAGCTGGCCGACCAGATGTTCGCCAACCGCTCGGCCCCCGCCCGGGCCCTGCTCACGAAGTTCAACTACCGGGAAGGGATGGAATCCTCCGCCGACCGCCTGCGTCGACAGGCGGCCATCCGCCGCGATATCCGCCCCTTCGTCGGCTTCAAGCGTCCGCTCATGGAGCCCGACCCGGTCAAGGCCGAGCCGGCCGTCTTCAAGGACTACCTCGACGAGATGGCCATCGTCCTGACCGACAACCCGAACACCGAACTCGTCAAGAAGGTGGACAAGAAGACGGTCATCACCCCGCTGGATGAACTCTACAAGCTCGTCTCGGCCGCCAGCGATCCTCCCCGCCTGCCCTCGATCTTCACTGACGTCCGCGTCATGTTTGAAGAGAAGCTGAATGCCGCCGATGGCACCGGTGCCAAGATCAAGCTTTGCCGCGACGAACTCGCCGACCCCGCCAAGCGCTCCTACTTCCGCAAGATGGCGGCAATCGATTTCCTCACGGAGATGCTGGGCGCCGACGCGCTGCCCGACCTCCTGCCCTACCTCAATCACGACTACTGGCGACTGCGGGAGCACGCCCAGAAGGCGGCCGCGGAGCTTGTAACCGCCGGCGCCGGCGGCGCGCTCGGCGAGCTTTTTGCCTCCGCGGAGCCGCGAGCTGCCGCCGGTATCCTGGCGGTCTTTGCCTTGAGCGGCTCCGACGAGGGCCTCGAGATTGCAAGATCGGCGCTCAAGCACGACTCGATCCCGGTGAGGGCAGCGGCCGCACACACCTTTGCCAGGCTTGCCGGTACCGAGGCCATACCGACGCTCTTCGCCCAACTCGCCGAAGCGCGTGAGCAGGAGGAAATCATCGGCTGTGAGGATGCCCTGCTTTCCTTCAGGGACGATCCGACCAGCGCGACCCGGATCCGGGACGACGTCCTCAAGGTCCTGCCCAAAGCCGACCCCGCCATCCGGCCGAACCTCTACTTCATCCTCGGCCGGCTGGGGGACGAAATCAGCATCGACTCACTCGAGAAGGCCGCGGAAACCGACAGCCTCTCGGAGCTGCGGGAGATCGTTCATGCGCTCTCCTATTCGCTGAGCCGCAAGGCCGACCAGGTCATGCTCCGGATCGCGAAGACCGACAAGGAAAGCGCCAAGATCGTCGGTGCCCAGTCCGCCCGCCGACTGGTTCTGGGACCCAAGGGCTTTTGGGATCTCACCGACGCCGAGCGCATGGACTTCGCCGAACCGATGCTGAAGCTGAACATGGACGGCAGTCTCATCAAGCTACTCGGCCGCGTTTACGATGCCCGGGCCCTCCGGGCCTTGATGTATTGCCTGGAAAATGGCGTCTCCAACGCCGCCGACGCACTGGTCACCAATGCCGAAGGCCTCGACAAGGGGAGCCTTTCCTCCGCCGACAACAAGATCGCCGTGAAGGCCCTGCAGGACGTCATGGAGTACATGGAAGTGGCCCACCTCCGCGGCGGCCCCGCCGCCCACATGCGGAAGGAAGACAAGTATTACGAATGGAAGGCCCTCCAGGCCAGGGCCGGCAAGGCGATGCTCAAGCTGCACCAACCGGAGGAGGCCCCCATCCCGACCATCGATCCCCTGCTGATCGATCCTTGAAGGGTGGCTGACTGGAGATGCGGGCAGCACTCTGGGGGTGCCCAGTGGAAGCAATCATTCATTGGCCCCTTCGGAACCGGTCCGATCGTGCCACCCTCCACGAACTCCGCCTTGGTAAAGCCCTTGCGCCGGTCGTCCTTGCAGCGTGCGACGTTCTCGACCCAGCGAAGAACCCTGTTGACGCGCGGGCCCACGGGCGAGCACGGAGCGCTCATGCCACGCGAAGCTCGGGTCATCATCGGCACAGATCATCGAAACGTCCCGGGGCGCAAAGATCCCGCGCTCGGCAAGGTGCTGCTGGGCCGCGATGAATTCGCAGGGCTGGTCGAGAAAAAGGACGGTCGGAGGAGTCAGCCCAAAGAGGGAATCGAGGCATCGCCGAAGGCCCGCCGGTGACGGTTCCCAATCCGGCAGGTTGTACTCACCGGTCCTGATCCCCAGCGCATTCATTCCATGAAGTGTCTCCCGAATGACACGATCCGGTTCGGGTATTCTCGCATGTCCGGGCAGCAGGAAGACGATGCAATGGTGGCCCAGCTCTTCATACCGCGCTTCCGCTCCGGTCACGTCTTTGGGCGGTGGGTTGCCCGAGCCCTGGATCCTGAACCGGAAAGCATGGCTTCGATTCTCCATCTCCCAGGAAATGGATGGAATTGGAGGCAATTGGATGACTTCGGGTGGAATTGGAGGTAGGATCAGGGCATGAAGATCCCTCTTCCACCGGTCTTCCAACCGACCAACGAAATGCTGACGCTGATCGCGTCCATTGACGAGTTCAAGGGCGAGTGGCGCGCGCTCGGAAAGCTCGGTCCCGGGACGCTGCTCACGCTGCGCCGCATTGCAACCATCGAGAGCGCCGGTTCCTCAACCCGGATCGAGGGCGCGAAGCTGAGCGACGGCGAAGTCGAGCAACTCGTCGGCAAGCTCGGGAAGGAATCCTTCCGGTCACGCGACGAGCAGGAGGTTGCGGGCTACGCCTACGTGATGGAATCGATCCAGACCGCTTGGCCGGATCTGCGGATCTCGGAAAGCATTCTCCTGCAACTGCATCGCGATCTCCTGCGATACAGCGAAAAGGATGAACGCCATCGGGGCCAATGGAAGACACTCGACAACCATGTTGCCGCCTTCGATGCGGATGGGAAACAGGTCGCCATCATTTTCGAAACCGCGTCACCCTTCGAGACACCGGTGCTCATGGAACAACTCCTGGCCTGGCTTGCCAGGGAAGAGGGCGACCCCGTTCTCCATCCTCTCCTGCGGATCGCTGTCTTCAACGTGGTCTTCCTCGCCATCCATCCGTTTCAGGATGGCAACGGTCGCCTTTCCCGGGTCGTGACCAACCTGATGCTGCTGCGTTCGGGCTATGCCTACGCTTCCTACACTTCCCTGGAAAGTGTGATCGAGCATCATAAGGATGCCTACTACCTCGCATTGCGCAGAACCCAGACCTCGTTCCGGCATCAAGCCGACTGGGAGCCATGGGTTCTCTTTTTCCTGCGGGCACTGAAGTTCCAGATCGAGCGCTTGCGGAAACGCCTGCCGGATTCCCCGGCAAAGGGAAATGCGCCTCCGCCACCCGCCGCGCTTTCCCCGCTTGCGGGACGCCTACTCATGCTCCTTGAAACGCGTCAAACGCTCTCGGTCGGGGATGCGGCGGAAGCCCTCTCGGCCAACCGCAACACGCTGAAGGACAAGTTCACCGAGTTGACCGAAAACGGATTCGCCGAACTCCACGGAAGGGGCCGGGGGGCGCACTATCGTCCCGTGAGAAACCAAGGCCATGCTCAAGCTTCACCAACCGGAGGAGGAGCCCATCGCGACCATCGACCCCCTGCTGATCGATCCTTGAAGGGTGGCTGACTGGAGATCCGGGCAGCACTCTGGGGGTGCCCGGTGGAACCGATCATTCATTGACCCCTCGGAACCGGTCCGATCGTGCCGCCTTCGATGAACTCCGCCTCGGTGAAGGCCCTGCGACGGTCATCCTTGCCGGTCGCGACGTTCCGGATCCACCGGAGAACGCGGTTCACGCGCGGCCCCATGGGAGAACGGATGCAACTGACCGGGCGTTCGTGCCAGGCGAAGGTGGGGTCATCATCGGCACAGATCATCGAAACGTCCCGGGGTGCCAGAATGCCGCGCTCGGCAAGGTGCTGCTGGGCCGCGATGAACTCGCAGGGCTGGTCGAGAAAGAGGGCGGTGGGCGGGGTGACGCTGAAGAGCGAGTCGAGACAGCTACGAAGGCCTTCAGGTGACGGCTTCCAGTCCGGCAGGTTGTAGTCACCGGTCTGGATTCCCAGGCCATTCATCTCATCGAAAACCGCCTGCACCACCTTGTCCGGGGCGGGCTTTCTTGCAAACTCGGGGAGCAGGAAGACGATGCGACGGTGACCCAGTGCCGCCAGCCACCTCACGGCGGCCAGATACGCCGGGGCTTTTTGGGGACCGGTGAAGGCCAGAGGCTCAAGGGGTGCTCTTCCAAACAGGCCGAAGGCCGGCTTCGACCGCGCCGCGAACCATTCCAGCACCTCGCGGGAGGCCGCGACGATCACCCAGGCGTCGGCCTCCGTCTGCTCCACCATCCGTGCCACCCGCTCCACCTTCATGCCGAGTTCGGTCAGGGACCTTCGCGCCAACCTGACCTCGTATCCGGCTTCGCTCAGCTTCAGCAGAAGCGTGGACATCTCCGGGTTGCCACGGTCCTCGGGACTGTAGAGCAGGAGCCTGACCCGGAAGGTCGCCGGCTTGGCGTCGTCCGGCAGGACGATCCGGCGCCGCCGCCCGGGCCCCTGGGACTCCAGCCAGCCCTCCCTTTCCAACTGGTCCAGGGCTGCCCGGGCGGTATCCCGCCCGACCTTGAGTTCGCGGACCAACCGGTTCTCGCCCGGCATCGCTCCGGTCCACGTCTGCCGCCGGATCATCTCCTTCAGATACTCCGCCACCTGCTCGCAGGCTGAACGGATCCGCAACGGTTTCATGCTCTTTAACCTCTGGAAATCCGGAGCGGTTGGCAAATGGAAACGCAGTCGCCCCCGCTCAGGCATGTTCGTGCTACGGGAACTTCCTCGCTCATGAACGGCTGGTCGGCACAACCTCGGCTGGATGCCGGAAAGGCACCCTACCGGGGATGGCGAAGTGCCTGCAGAATTCGGGGACCCACCCGCGAGGCGCCGACGGCGCTTTTGTCACTTCACTCCCCGAGCGCCTGCCCATCCGCATCCAGCCAGGCGCCGAAGGAAAGAGGAGTACCTCACCGTGGCGCGGTCCGACCGTGCCGCCCTCGATTCGCTTCGCAGCGGCTGATCAGGGGGATTGCTCCGCCTTGAGACGTGCAAATTCGCTGTCCGGGCTGCCGGGCGTGAAGGTGTAGGAGATCGTGGCGGTGGGATCACCCGCGGCCTGGGTCACCGCGTCCACCCACGAGCCCGGGGCAAGCGTCTCCGAGGTCTGGATGATCCAGGTCACGTCGCCATTGCTGATGGCATCCGCCCCCTTGGCGAAGGTGATGGTGTTGCCGGAAAGAGCCCCCACCGGATAGCTCGAGGCGGTGGGACTCAGGCCGAGGGCGTAGGCGACCCCGTTGCTGATGCCATCGCTGTTGAAGTCGTCTTCGAAGAGTTCCCCGGGGATGCCGTTGTTCGTGGCCCAAGTCGAGTAGTCCGGGTCACCGCCTCCGCCACCTTCGGACGAGATGATCAGGCCGGCGATGATCCTGCGGTTGTCGCTGGTCGGTCCTTGCGCCATGACCAGCCGCAGGGAACCGTCAGTGACCTCGATTCCACCGGCCGTGATCACGATGTTCTCGTTCCGGATGCTGTAGTCTTCCAAGAGCACGTCATCCCCGACTTCTGGACGGTAGAAGATCGCGTTCGAGCGCGTCGTGTTGTTGGTTCCGATCAGATACTGGATCTTGTAGGTTCCGTTGGTGAGACCCGAGACGGTCGCGATCATGTCTGCCCCGGAGCCTCCCTGATTGCCCTGGGCCCAGTAATCGAGGAGTACGGTCAAATTCGCCTGATCGGAAGCGGTTCCTCCCTCGGAAATGTTCGGGGCGTTGCTCGGGGCATTCGCATCGGAACGTGAGTTCGTCAGGACCAGGTCAGTGGTGCTCGACGTCATCCAGTTGTGTCTCGTGAAGTTGACTCCTCCGATGCTGAAGCTCGTTCCATTCGCAGTGATGCTGTCAGCTCCGGTGAAGTCGTAGGCCCCCACCACGTTGGTCAGGTCGAGGACATCGACGCTCGTCAAAGCAAGGAGTTGGGGAGCGGTTGCATCCACCGAGAAGTTCCAGGTGGTATTGTCGGCGATGCCAGCGTAGGGATTGAACGACCGGTCTGTGATGGCAGTCGCATCGATCTGCACCGCGTAGTCATCCCCGGCCACGAGTTGGTCGGTCACGACCGTCACGGTATTGCCGCTGAAGGTGACGCGGGAGGTATCAGTGATGTCGATCAATTCGCTCGCCAGGGTCGTCGTGTTGATGACCTCGATGTTGCCGGTGCCGGCCTGCACGATCTCATCGAAGGTGATCATGAGACCCTCATCGGCCCGGGACACCGTGGAATTGTCGGTCGGGCTCAGCGAAACGACCGTCGGATCGGTTTCGTCGAAGGGGAGCGTGGTGAAATTCCACGTCACGTCGTCGCTGATTCCCGGATAGTCGATGGCTCCGGTGCTGACAAGCGCGCCGGAATCAATGCGCACAGCATAGTCGGTGCCGTAGTCAAGGTCGGCGGTCGGATCAATCGTCAATACCTTGCCCGAGATGCTCACCTGGGTGGCGTCGGTCACCGCGATCGTCGTGATGGCGGACGTATCGAGGTTGCGCAGCTCGATGTTTCCGGTGCCGGCAACGATGTTCTCGTTGAAGGTTGCGGTCAGATTCTGGGTCGATGGAAACAGCACGATGGTGGAATCATCGGCGGGGTCCTCAGAGACGAGCACCGGGGGAAGACTGCCCGTGGTCGAAACGAGCAGGCCGCTGATCAGCCGGCGATTGTCGCTGGCTGGGCCTGATTCCACCCTGAGATTCAGGGTGCCATCGGTCACTTCCACATTTCCGGAGATCAGATAGTTGAAAGTGGTGCCTGATGTCCTTGCGACCTCTCCGATTGTGGTCGTGCCTTCAGCGGTTAGATTGAAGTAGCGGTCCGTGCCTCCATTGATTGAGAAGAAGTACTGCACGAAATACGTGCCGGATGCGAGACCGTCGAGGTCGAGTGTGAGGTCACCAGACGGCGATACTCCCTGTTTGCCGTTCAGATTGGTGGTCACGATCGTGGTGAGATTCGTCTCGTCCTGGGTCGTGGTGCCACCGGAAGAAATGGTCTGGCCGGTGGTGAAGCCGCTGCTGGCACCCAAGAGACCGCCAACCGTGAGATCGCCGTAGGTTCCGTCCCCGGCATCAACGGTGGTGAAGGTCACTCCTTCGACGACAAGGTCCGAGCCTGGCGGATTATCGCTGTCCACGAAATTCCACGCACCGATGACGCGGTCGTAGTCAAGAGTGTCCACCGATGTCCAACCTTCGAGGACAGTGGCGCTGGCCGACATGGCGGCTAGGCCTGTGAACGCGAGAAAAATGGTCTTGGAGAGCCGTCCCTTTTTCATTTCGGACCATGCTTCTCTTCGAAGGGAAGGTCGGACGCAATCGATTTTCCATCTACCAACCGCTCCTATTTTCCAGAGGTTGAAGAGCATGAAATCGGTCCGAATCCGTTCCGCTTCCGAACCGGTGGCGGAGTAGCGGCCGAAGTCAGGGACTCACGCGCGAGGCTTTGACGGCCTTCATACCACTTCGATCCCCGACGCATGCCCATCCGCAACGAGCCGAATGAGCAAGGCAAGGGGAGAATCTCACTGCGGAACCGGTCCAGTCGTGGGCTGCGATATGCTGGGACCAGCGAAGGCCAGAGGCTCTGGTTACCGATCGCGGGGCGACCCGGATGAATGTTGGCAAATCAAAGGAAACATCGGGCCGGAATCGACACGAAACCAACCTCGGGAAAAGCGGATCGGTTGGTGATACACCTTTTTCTTCCGTCCCTGCGCCAGCGTATTGTAAGCCTCTCGCAGTCTGAACGAGATCACAAATTCTTCCTAGACCAAGATGAAGAGCAACTCCTATCCCTCCTTGAGAAAAACAGTATCCGCGATCCTCGCATCCACCCTGCTCGCAGGGTCTGTCCATGCCGCCGTTGTTGTCACAACGACCGTTCAGGGAGGAACTGGCTACGCAGTGGCTTCCAGCACCGACCTGTTGCAAACTGCCTTCGGAACCTACACGGGAACACTTGACACCGTAAGTGGCGCTCAGCCGGAATCAAGAGTTCGCGATGGTCTCGGCCTATCAACAGACCCTAGTGCGCCCAGGATCAATAGTGGCAGCAGCGCAACCTACACTCTGGATCTCTCAACCAACACTCTCGGATACACCCTCAATAGCATCGATATCTTCTTCGGTCATTCGAATGGTGGACGTGACGAGATCACCAGCTTCAATGTGCAGTATGCCACCGTATCAGCACCCACCACGTTCATCACGGCTTTGTCCGGTGGCAGTTCTGTGATCGGCGCAAGCCCTTTCTATGGCAGGGCTCGTGTGGCGGATGACACATTGTCCTCCTTTGCGACGAATGTCGCGGCCATCCGGATTACCTTTACTACGGTGGAGAATGGCTGGAGCACCCTGAAAGAAATTGATGTGAACGGAAGTCCCGTTGTGATTCCCGAGCCCACCTCCGCGCTTCTCGGCGGCATCGGCCTGCTCTTCCTGCTGCGCCGCCGTCGCTGAGACCGTTCCCGATTTTGCTCCCCTTTTCACGGGTCGCTTCCCTTCCGGGAGCGGGCCGTTTTCTTGACCCGAAGTCCGTCACTTTCGAAACCTGGCCGGAGAGCCTCGAAGGGTTGGCGAAGCAGTTGGCTGACCTGGCCAGATGAGGGGGAGGAGCTGTCTCTCGCCGGGGGCGCCGGAACATCCCTGCAGTTCGAACTGATGGACCGCGGTCCATCCGATGCCATGCCGGAGAAAAGCGCGCGGGGGCACCCCCCGCTCGGCCTCACTCCATCGGCAGCACACCCAGCGCCTGACCGTCTGCGACGAGCCGGGCGCGGAGCTTGTCGTAGGGGACGTCCTGCACGGGGATCTCCGCATCGATGGCCATGCAGGCCGCGGTGGCGGCGCTCTGAGAGAGAATCATGAACACCGGCTCCATCCGGATCGAGCCGAAGGCGATGTGGGTCGCGGAGAGCGCCCACGGCACCAGCAGGTTGGTGCATTCCTCCGCCTTCGGCACGAGGGACCGGTAGGAGATGCCGTAGGCTTTTCCGCCGAGGTAGGACTGGATGTCCCCCTCGTTCTTGACCATGCCGTTGTGCACCACCCGCTGGGTGTTGTGCGAGTCGAGCGTGTAGGCACCCATCCCGACGGGATCCTCCACCGGCAGCGTCCGCTTGCAGTGGTTCTCGGTCATCACGAAGTCCGAGCGCATGCGCCGCGCCTCGCGGACGTAGAGATTGTAGGGCCAGTGGCCGTTGTCGGTGAACTCATCCTTCGGCAGCCCCCACGGCGCGTAGGCCTTGCGGATCGGCTCGGGCACCCGGGGGTGGTTCTGGACGGACCAGACCAGCCCGAGCTGCCAGTCGCGATGCTTCGCCGCGAGCTTCTCCCGCTCCTCATGGTCGAGCGTCGACCAATCCCAGTCGGGCCCGTAGTTCATCCCGATGTAGTCGGTCGAAATGCCGCCGTTGTTGTTGCTGTCGGTCTTGCGGTTCGGCATCGGCGAGAGCTTGAAGAACCCGCCCTTCTGGCCCGCCTCCATCGCCCGGAAAAGAATCTCGTAGTCGGCCTCGTCGTAGCCGTCCGGCTTCTCGATCATGATGCGGTTCTCCGGCACATCGGTCAGCACCATCCGGTAGCAGTAGGCCTGCAGCCGGTGGTCGCCCTCGCCCTTCTCACCCCCGAGGTCGGGGTTCACGCCGGGCAGCAGACCGCTGGACGCGTCACCGGCGACGACATACGGATCGATGCCGTTGGGCAGTTGATTCTTCTTCGCAACACCGGTATTTCCGTTGCCCTGCTCGTCGAACTCGGAGTTCGACTCGCGGCCGGTGACGAAGGACACCCCGGCCAGCGGCATCAGGTCGCCTTCGTAGGAGGCGTCGATGAAGACCTTGCCCTCGATCACCGTCCCGTCCTCGAGCCGGATGCCGGTGATCGTCGTGCCGTCCTTCATCACTCCCTTTTCGAGATCGAGGCGACCCTTGACGACCCGGACGCCCGCCTCCTTGACCATGGCGTCGAAGACCGCCTCGGCCACCTTCGGCTCGAAGACCGAGGCGAGCTCGGTCTTTTCGTTGAGGCCGGGCACGCCCTGGCCCTTGTTTCCGAACTCCTCCCGCTTCTGCTGCACCCAGGCCTCCGGCTTCTGGTAGTGGAGGTAGAGTTGGTGGTAGAACTCGCGGGAGAGGCCGCCCAGGATCTTGTCGTTACCGATGTCGCTCCAGCCGAGCCCGCTGCTGGTCAGCCCGCCGAGATGACCATACTGGGAAACCAGGATCGCCGACTTGCCCATGCGGGCGGCCTGCACGGCGGCGACCACGCCACCCGAGGCATCACCATAGACGACGACATCGGCCTTCGGCGTCTCACCCCACGCATCGACCAGGGCGAGAGCCATTACCTGCGATGCCAGCACCGCTCGAATTGCAACTTGGAGAATCTTCATTTGCTTGAATCCGGTCTTCTGAACCGCGGAGAGATCCGCGACGGGGAGCCTACGCACGGTGTACCCGGAAGCTCTCGTCTTTTGAAAGATTTTCGGGCCCTCTCCAACCCGATCTGGGGTCTCTTGGGAAGAACCCGGACTCCCCGCGCATCGTGGTGACGGAATCGGGGAACCCTCAACGCCGGCGATGACTGAAGCCGAGGCAGCCGGGCCCCACACCGAATCAACCACCCTCCCCGCAAATCCTCGCCACCAAAAACGCACTTGTATTCCGATAGTTCATATCTCAAATATCAAATATGCCGCGGCCGAAACTCGAGGACTTTGATCCGCAGCTGGTTCGGCTTTCCGCCTTTGCCCGGGCGCTGTCCCATCCGGCACGGGTGGCGATCCTGCGCTTTCTCGGGCAACAGGGGGAAAGCGCGGCCATGGCCATCGTCAACGAACTCCCGCTCTCCCAGCCCGCCTGCTCCCGGCACCTCAGGGAACTCGTCGAGGTCGGCCTCATCAAGGGGCGAACCAAGGGCAGCAACATCTTCTACACCCTCGAATCGAAAGCCCTGGATCGCTTCTGCCAGAGTATGTCGAAGACGCTCCACTCCTGACCTTTTCCAACGACTCATGAATCCGAAACACATCGTCATCATCGGCGGCGTGGCCGGCGGCGCCTCCGCCGCCGCCCGCGCCCGGCGCCACAGCGAATCCGCCCGCATCACCGTGATCGAACGCGGCCCCGACGTCTCCTTCGCCAACTGCGGCCTGCCCTACCACATCGGCGGCGAGATCAAGGACCGCGAGGAACTCGCCCTGCAGACACCCGAGTCGCTGCGCAAGCTCCTCAACCTCGAGGTGCTCACCCTGACCGAGGCCACCGCGATCGACCCGTCCGCGAAGACCGTGGCCCTGCGCTCGGTCGCGGACGGCGCGGAATCCTCGATTCCCTACGATCAGCTGATCCTTTCCCCGGGCGCCAGCCCGCTGCGCCCGCCGCTTCCGGGCATCGACCATCCGCGCATCCTGACCCTGCGCAACCTGCAGGACATGGACCGCATCATCGAGTTGGCCGCGACCTCCGACCGCGTCGCCGTGGTCGGCGCGGGTTTCATCGGGCTGGAGATGGCCGAGCAACTCCTCGAGATCGGCAAGCAGGTCTCGCTGGTCGAGCTGCAGCCCCAGGTGCTGCCACAGCTCGATCCCGAAATGACCCGCCCGCTCGAGCGGAAGCTCCGCGAAAAGGGGGTCGAACTGGTCCTCGGCGACGGCATCGACGGCTTCGAGGGCGAGGGCGACGTCGTCACCGCGAAGCTCAACAGCGGCCGCCGCATCGAAGCCGAACTGGTGATCCTCTCCATCGGCGTCCGCCCCGACAGCCAACTCGCCAAGGACGCCGGCATCGCCCTCGGGCCGCGGGGCCACATCACGGTGGATGCATTCCAGCGCACCAGCATCCCGGACATCTATGCCGTCGGTGACGCCTGCGAGTCTGCCGATCCGATTCTCGGCGGCCACGTGGCCATCGCTCTCGGTGGTCCCGCCAACCGCCAGGGGCGCACTGTCGCGGATCACATCTTCCTCGGCGACAAGGCCCTGCCCTATCCCGGCTCGATCGGCACCGCCATCGTCCGCGTCTTCGATCTGGCGGCCGGGGTCACCGGCGCCAGCGAGAACCGACTCAAGATGACCAAAACCCCGTACGAAACGGTCACGGTCAACGGTCCCTCGCACGCATCCTATTTCCCCGGAGCCGAGACCATCACCCTCAAGCTGCTGTGGTCGCCCGAAGACGGCCGCGTGCTCGGCGCCGAGGCGGTCGGTGTCGACGGCGTGGACAAGCGGCTCGACGTGCTCGCCACGGCGATCCGCGGCCGGATGACCATCGACGACCTCGTCCATCTCGAGTTTGCCTACGCGCCGCCCTTCGGCAGCGCCAAGGATGTGATCAACACGGCCGGCTTCGCCGCCACCAACATGCGCGACGGCATGCTGATTCCCGTGCAGACGCTCGGGGAGGCCGAGGGCCAGCAGATCGTCGATGTCCGTCCGCCCGCCGCCGTGGAGAAGCTTCCCGTTCCCGGTGCCACCAACATCCCCCTGCCCACGGTCCGCGACCGCCTCGGGGAGATCGACAAGTCACGACCGGTCTACACGGTGTGCCAGATGGGCAAGACCAGCTACTTCGCCGCCCGCATCCTCGCCAACCACGGCTACGATGCGCGCAGCATTCTCGGAGGCGCCTGGCACCAGGCCCCGCGGGACGGCGATTGAGCCGGTTTGCATCCGGGTCGTCATGCTGCCGTCATCTTCGCCGGGTTAATTACCACCCGGATCTGAATGACCGACACCATGAAAACCACGACATTACTCATTGCCTGCCTGGCACTCGGCTCGGTGGCTGCCGCCGCCGACAACTCCCACCTGGTGCGCCTCTACGAGGAGGAAGTCCTCGCCCACGATCTCTACGTGGCGCTCGGGAAGAAGCACCCGGACATCCGTCCGCTGCAGAACATCCCGCATTCCGAAGCCCGGCACCGGGAGGTGATGGCCGACATTCTCAAGGCCGAAGGGATCAACATCCCGAAGCCTCCCGAAGGCCGCCGCTTCACCACCAGGGGACTCGACCGGACCTATCGCCAGTGGCTCAAGGAAGGCCGCCGTTCCGAAGTCGACGCCTGCCGGGTGGGAGTCCGCCTCGAGGACCACGACATCGCCGACCTGAGGGCGGCCCAGAAGGACTTTCCACAGCACAAGGAGGCGCTCGCGAACCTTGAGGCCGCCTCCAACAACCACCTGCGCGCCTTTCACCGCAACCTGACCGGCCGCGGGGGCAAGTACGAAGCCGAGGCCCTTCCGGCCGCGGACTTCAAGGCCATCGTCGACGGGGAAATGCAGCGGGGCGCCTGCGGTGGTGACTGCGGCAAGTGCGGGCCCGACAATAATCGAGCGGACCGCGGAAAATGGGGTCGCGGACCCGGTGCCGGCAAGGGCCCGGGCGGACCACGCAGTTGCAAGGGTCAAGGCCAGGGAAATGGCCGGGGTCGTCAGGGTGGCGGAGGCCCCAACCGCTGAAACCCAGCCAGTCCACTCCCCGCGAATTTTCACTCGCGGGGAGCCGGAGCCTTTCGAGGGCTGCCCCTCCGAAGCGCCCAAACCCCACCTACTCCACCTCGGCGGACTGAAGAGTCGGCGGCACCTCGATCCGCCAAATGCCGCGCAAGTCGTCCATTGAGTAACCGGTGGCCTCGTCTTCCGGGTAAAGCGTGGCAAGTGCCTCCCGGGTCTCCGCGTCGACGTCGTTGGCACCACCGTGACACTTCAGGCAAAGCGCGTTGTTGATCACGATGGGCAGGCGCACCACGGCACTGCCGTCGTCACTCCAGGCAACCTGGGGCTTCGGATCCGCCCGCATCGACTCGAGTGCGGCGAGATCCTCACCCGTGGCCCGTTGACCGGGATTCCGCGGTCGATCACTCAACCGCTTCATCTCCACTCCCTGCTCTTCGGCGATCCGGGCGGTGAGCGAACCCGCCTTCGACGAGCAAACCGGGATCGCGCGGGTCGTCCCCCCCTCGGCAATCGCCTTGCCGAGTTCGCCGGAAAGGCTCTCGAAGGCCGCCTGCGCCGCCCCCTTCGCCAAGGCGATCACCTTCGACGCGTTCCTCCCGTCGACCTGCTCGTCGCCTGCCGAGCAAGCCACCAGGCAAAGCCCGGCAACCAGCCCCGGCCCGGCGATGATCCAACGTGCCTTCACACCGAGCAGGATTTTCCGTTGCCGACTTCGCCCGCCCGCTGGTTCCACGGCGCCTTGGCGAGGAGCATCGCCATGCCGCACCAGTCGGTGAATCCGGCCACCACGAGGCCGACCCCACAGAAGGCGGCCAACCCGAAGAAACCGGGATGCACCCACTCACCCAGGACGATCCCAACAACCACCATCATCCCGACCGCGATTCGCACCTGCCGCTCCAATGAGAGCACCGCGGCTCCACGATTGGCCGGCAAACCCGCCGCATCCCACGCCAGCACGCCCCCTTCCAGCACCCGCAGCCGCTCGCATCCAGCCGACGCGAGTTGCGATCGCGCCATCTCCGCCCGCTTGCCGGAACGACAGATGATCACGCAGTCGTGATCCTTCAAGTCATCGGGCCGCAGGCTGCCCAGCGGCATCAGTTCCGAGCCCTCGATGTGAAGCGCCCCGTACTCCGCCGGCGTGCGCACGTCCACGAGCTTCACCCGCCCGTGGTCCAGTTCCTCCTTCAGTTCTTTCGCAGTGATTTTCATGTCGATTCTTTCATCGGGCCATTCGCAGCCCGGACTTGGCGGCTACATAGCCATATGGTTATGCTTGCGCAAGCGCTTTTGAGCGGGATAATCGGAGCCATGAAACTTGAAGCGTTCGAACTCGAGCGGGTGGCCTCGTTTTTCCGCGCCTTCTCGGAGCCGACCCGGCTGGCTCTTCTCCAGGAGCTCAAGGCCCGGGCCTGCACCGTGAGCGAACTCGTCGGGCGTCTTCCCACGACCCAGGCCAACATTTCCAAGCAACTCAAGATCCTCTACGAGGCCGGCGTGGTCGCCAGGAAGAAGCAGGGGACGACGGTGATTTACTCGATCGCCGAACCGGCCGCCCTTGAGCTGTGCCGGATCGCCTGTGACAAACTCAACCGCGAAGCGAAGGTCAAGAGGCTGCGCTTCTGACAGCCGCCGGCTCAGTCGAGCTTCGAAAGCTCGCCGATCAGGTCTTCAAGGGGCGGACGCTGGTTGATGTCGTGAACGTCGATGTAGCGGATCACGCCCTGCTTATCGATCACGACGAGAGCCCGCTCGGTGGTGCCATCGGAGCGCAGCAAACCATAGCGGGAGGCCACCTTGCCGTGCGGCCAGAAATCCGAAAGTGCCTCGAAGTCGAGCCCCCCCATGGCCACGGTCCAGGCATGCAGTGAGGGAAGATTGTCGGTGGTGATGCCGAGCAGGGTCGCATCGTGCGACTCGAACAGGCCCAGCGAGATGTTGTAGCCCGGCCACTGGGCCGAGCAGACCGGCGTGTAGGCGGCCGGCACGAAGGTCAGCACGACGTTGCGCCGGCCCCGGTAGCTGGAAAGCGTGACCTTCTTCCCCGAGACGGAAGGCAGGGTGAAGTCCGGCGCCTTGTCCCCCACCCTGACCTTGAGCACGCTGTCCACCGGTTTCTGGTTGCCCGGCCGGTAGACCGACGCCTTCAGATCAGGCGGGACCCCATTGCTGGACAGGTCGCACGAAGCGAGGGCCATGGTCGCGACGACCATGCCGGATGAGAACGCGGCGTTCATGGTGAGACGTGGATTCATTCAATGATTTCCGCCAGCAATGGCTCCTTGTCACCGCGCAGGTCCTCGATCCGGGTCTTCTCGACCCACGAACCTCCGCGGCGCTCGAGCACGATCATCAGCGGTGGCCGAAAGCTCCCGAAACGCTTGGAAATCGTGAGGTCGCGGTCCGGAACCACGGGATAGTCGACCCCGAAGCGCTGGCGGTATTGCTCGCTCTCCAGCGGCGTATTGCCCCAGCCGATGGCATAGAAATCGACACGGGAACCGAGCCCCTTCTGCTGCACCATCTGGTGGAGTTTCTTCGAGTGGGGCGCCATCGTCTGGCAGGTGTGGCAATACATGTCGAAGAAGTTGAGCACCACGATCTCCGCCTTTGAATTCCGGTAGTCGGCCACGGGCCCCGCAGGGGGCATGGGGGCACCACCGGAGGCGGGGCCGGAACACCCCGGCTGGACCGCCATCAGGCCTGCCACGATCAGCGGAATCATTCGACGATTCATGTCACCAAGGTGGTCGGGAAAAGATCGAATGCAAGGGATTGGCGGAGAGGCGCGGCCAAGTCCCCGCGCCTCCCCTGCAACCAACGAATCAATAACGCCAGGTCAGGCCCATGTCGACGCTGTCCTCCGAGAGGTCGGATCGCAGCGTGATCGGAACCCCAGCCGGGCCGGCTCCGGTCTGGCTGAAGGATTCCTCGAAGGCGTGCATGTAGGCCACATTCAGCACCAGGTCCGGACGGATCTGCCAGCCCACGCCGATGGTGAGATGGTGCCTGACGATCGCCGGGAAGCCGATCGTGCGGAAGGTCTCGTAGTAGTAGCGCGGGATGTTCTTGCCCTGCACGTTCACCACTTGGGCGGGAATGCCTCCCGGCAAGAACGCACCGTTGAATCCGTTGTGCTTCTTCACCGGGTTGGTGCCGAAGTTGTAGCCACCGCGAATCCACAGTTTCCTCGGAAGCAGTTCATACTGGACCCCGAGCCCGACGACCCATTCGTCGCTCCAGTCGAAGTCATCGTAACCGGCGGCATCGCTCCAGTTGATCCAGCGTCCGTCGAGTTCGATCATCAGGCGGTCGTCGAGACCGGTCCACGCCACGCCGATGCCGATCTGCTGTGGCGCCTCGAGTTCCAGCGAATCGATGAGGCCGTTGCCATCGAAGTCGGTCACGTTGTCGAAAGTCGTCGACTGGGGACTGATGTAGGTCAGGCCCACGGACACATTCTGCACCGGCTTCCAGACCAACCCGATCTGGGCGCCGAACCCGAAGTCGTTCTTCGGGCCGAGTCCGAGGTCCAGGGTGGCGTAGTCGATGTGGGCGGAGAAGCCGACGGAGAACTCCGGCGACACCGCATAGGCGATCGACGGCGCGATCTTCATGATCGCGAGGTCGGTGTAGGATCCGGCGACCAGCGGTGCGCCCCACCCTGGATTGGGGTTTCCAATCGGGGTCCCCCGGTAGTCGACACCCAGTCCGGTCACTCCGTAGGCCGCGAATCCGGCACGCCAGCGACCTGCTTCGTCACCGATGGGGAAGGACACCCCGAGTGCGGGGATCGGGTAAACGGTGTCGTCGCTCGCGCCGAAGTAATTACCAAACGGACCCGCAAGGACCGCGGCATTCACCTCGGGCATGAAGAAGGTGATCGCAGCGTCGACCTGTGGCGAGGCACAGCTCGGGCTGATGCACATGGCCGCGGGGTTGGAAAACACCGCGCTGATGGCATCCTGGGGCGCGGCGATCCCGGTACCCCCGAGGGAGCGGGAGATCGGACCGATGCCGATGAGGTTGTCGCCATTGGTGGCGAGTGCGGGTGCAACGAGACCGATCGCGGCCGCGGCGAGGGGTAGGGCTTGGCGTTTCATGGATTCATGGGGTAGCGCCCCTCGGCCTCACCAGAGGCTCCGGGGCAGAGATTCAGGTGAAGATGATTTGGGAACCCGCGGAGAGTTCGTAGAACTCGCCAACGGTGAGGACCTTGTCCATCTGCGGACAGAAGTCGTCGTCGCTGAGATGGAACATGTCGACGGTCGCCCGGCAGGCGTAGATCTTGCCACCGGCGTCGGAGATCATCTCGATGAACTCGCCGACCGGCGGGATGTCGAGGGCCTCCATTTCCTTGTTCATCATCGAGGTGGCGAAGGCGGACATGCCCGGGATGGCCCCCATCCAGGTCGGAAGGGGAAAGCCCTTGGCCGAGGGAACCCGCATCGCCGGGTTTCCGACCGTGGCGATCTTGATCGAGTTCATGTATTTCTTCAGGATGCCGTAGAGACCGAAGAAGGTGAAGAAGAGGTTGGCTTCGATCCCCTCCATGCGGGCGCCGTTGGCCATGATCAGGCCGGGGTAGATTCCCTCGAGGGAACCGCGGGAAACGATGATCGAGACTTTCTTGATGGGTTCGTCAGACATGTTGTTGGATGGTTGGAATGGTGCCCGGCACCGCCGGGCGCCGGCCCGTCAGACGCAGCTGGCGGGTTTTGGATAGCCGGCGATCTTCGCGGCCTTCTTGATGGGACCTCCCGGGAACAGCGTGTAGAGTTCCTTGGTCGGAATGCCGCCGACCTTGTTCATCCGCCGCATGCCGGGGACCTTGCCCTTCTCCGCGAAGTCGCTGGCGATGAAGTCCAGCACCTTCCAGTGGGCATCCGACAGGGTGACCTCCTCCTCTTCGGCCAGGGCGGCCGCAACCTCGCGGTTCCATTGCGAGTGGTCGGTCATGAAACCGTCGTCATCGACGGTGATCGTCGTTCCATTGATTGTTTTCTCAGGCATCGTTGTTGGTGGTTGTGGTTTGATTGAAAGCCGGGGTCAGCCGACCGGTGCGGGCGCCTCGACGCCCTCGGGCAATTTCTTGCCGGACATGGACATCCGGTGTCCGACGAGCGGAATCGGGCGTCCCTGGAGAAGCATGTTCCAGTAGACGTGCTTGAAGGCCATCTTGCCGAAGTGGTTCATCCGGGACTCGCCGAGGAGGGACATCGGCCCGACCAGCGGGAGCGGGAACTTCCCGGGCACCGGCTCGAGTTCGTAGTTGAAGTCGAGAAGGAAGCCCTTGCCGCCGCCGGACTCGATGAAGCAGTTGGCATGACCGTCGAACTTCTCTTCGAGCGGCTCGTTCCGGATGAAGCTGAGGATGTTCTCGGTCAGCACCTCGGCCTCGAAATGCGCCACCGATCCGGCCTTGGAGGTCGGCACGTCGGTGGCATCACCGATCACGAAGATGTTGTCGCGGGCCTTCGATTGCAGCGTGTGCTTGTCGACCGGCACGAAGTTCATCTCGTCGCCGAGACCCGAGCGCTCGATCATCGGGTCGCCCATGTTGGGCGGCACGGTCACCAGGAGGTCGTAGGGCACCTCGCGCTCGTCCCAGGAGACGATCTTGTGGTTTTCGTTGTCGACGCTTCCGATGTTGAAGTCGGTGACCACCTTGATCCCCTTGTCCTCGAGCAGGTGCCCCAGGATTCCGGAGGCAACGGGCTTGGTGAACGCGCCCGACAGGGGCGTGACGTAGACGATCTCGGTCTTCTCCCGCAGCCCCCGATCCTTGAGCCAGCTGTCGGCGAGAAAGGCGAACTCCAGCGGTGCGACCGGACACTTGATCGGCATCTCGCAGACGTGGACCACGAGGCGCCCGCCCTCCCAGCGGCGCATGGACGAGCGCAACGAACGCGCACCCTCGAAGGTGTAGAACTGATGCACCCGGTCACCCCAGTCCGGACCCGTCATGCCCTCGACCTCGTCGGGGCAGGGCTCGGTGCCGGTCGCGATGATCAACAGGTCGAAGTCAAGAGTCCGCCCGTCTTCGAGCGCCACCCGGTTTTCCTCCGGGAGGACCCTTTCCACAGTCGCCTCCAGGTATTCCACGCCGTTCCCGACGAACTTGCGCTTCGGCTTCACCACATCCTTTTCGGAATAGATGCCGAAGGGCATGAACAGGAATCCCGGCTGATAGTAGTGATCCCCCTCCTTGTCGATGATGCTGATCTTCCATTCGTCGCGATCCAGTCGCCGGCGCAGATGGTTGGCCATGATCGTGCCGGCCGTGCCGGCACCAAGGATGAGGAGTTGTTTCATGAGTCGTCGTGGGGTTGGAGGTAGTGTTCGCGCATGAAGCCGATCAGCCCCCGGATCCGCTCGTCCGCGATGCGGTAGACGATCTGCCGCTTGTCGCGACGCTTCGTCACCACACCGGAAAGCCGGAGCATCCTGAGCTGCTGGGAAACATTCGACATCTGCTCGAGCCCGAGAACCTCGACGAGATCCTGAACGCAGGCCTCGCCGTGCAGCAGGGTGCAAACAATCCGGAAGCGGATCTTGTTCGACAGCAGATGGAACAAGCCCACCACCTCCTCACAGACCTGCCGGTGGCTGTGGAATTCTTCCTTCAACTGCTGGAGCTCTTCCGTCGTCATTTCAACCGTTGCGCATTTCAATACTTCAGCACTTCTTCAAGTGTCAGCGCGCCTGATGCCCGAGACTTCGCATAATTTGCTCTTCCGGATTTCGTTCGGGGAATTCCGGGATTTTTCCAAACCCTTGCCTCGAACGCGCCGCTCCATTACCTCCGCCTCGTGATCCCCAACGTCCTCGCCGAGCGCTACACCTCCCCCGCCCTTCAAGCCATCTGGTCCGCCGAGGGCCGCATCGTCCTCGAGCGGGAATTCTGGATCGCCGTGATGAAGGCCCAGCGCGACCTCGGACTCGACATTCCGCAGGACGCCATCGACGCCTACGAGTCCGTGAAGGACCAGGTCGACACCGGCTCCATCATGGACCGTGAGCGGGTCACCCGCCACGACGTCAAGGCACGCATCGAGGAGTTCAACGACCTCGCCGGACACGAGCAGGTCCACAAGGGCATGACCTCCCGCGACCTCACCGAGAATGTCGAACAACTCCAGGTCTTCCGCTCGCTGCAAATCATCCGCGACCGCTCCATTGCCACCCTCGCCCGCCTGGCGGAGCACTCGAAGCAATGGGCCGATCTGGTGATCACCGCCCGCACCCACAATGTCGCGGCCCAGCCGACCACCTTCGGCAAGCGACTCGCGATGTTCGGCGAGGAAATGCTCGCCGCCCATGTCGATCTTCAGGAGCTGATCGATCGCTATCCCGTCCGCGGTCTCAAGGGCGCGGTCGGCACCCAGATGGACCAGCTCTCGCTTTTCGAGGGTGACGCCGGAAAGGTGGCCGAACTGGAACAGCGGGTGGTCGCCCACCTCGGCATGCCCGCCCTGTGGACCAACGTCGGGCAAGTCTATCCCCGCTCACTCGATTTCCGCGTGGTGGCGCTGCTCACCGAACTGGCGAGCGGCCCCTCCTCGATGGCGAAAACGCTGCGGCTGATGGCCGGACACGAAACCGCCAGCGAAGGATTCGCCCCCGGTCAGACGGGATCGAGCGCGATGCCGCACAAGATGAACTCCCGCTCCTGCGAGCGGGTCAACGGCCTCCACGTGATCCTGAAAGGACACCTCGCGATGGCCTCGGGCCTGGCCGGCGATCAATGGAACGAGGGCGATGTCTCCTGCTCGGTGGTCCGGCGCGTGATGCTGCCCGACGCCTTCTTCGCCATCGACGGTCTGTTCGAAACCTTTCTCACCATCCTCGGCCAGATGGACGCCTACCCGGCGGTCATCGCCAAGGAGAACGCCCGTTACCTGCCCTTCCTGATGACCACCACGATCATGATGGAGGCGGTGAAGGCCGGCGTCGGACGCGAAACCGCCCACAAGGCGATCAAGGAACATGCCGTGGCCACGGTGAACGATCTCCGCACCGGTGGTGTGGAAACCAACAACCTGATCGACCGCCTCGCCGGCGACGAGCGCATCCCGCTCTCCCGCGAGCAGCTCGGGGAAATCGTCCGCGCCGGTGAGACCAACGCCGGAGCCGCCCGCTCACAGATCGGGGCCTTCGCCGCCCGCGTCGAGGCCCTGGCCGAAACCCATCCGCAAGCCGCGGCCTACCAGCCGGGTGGCATTCTTTGACGGACGGCCTTGAAGGCGGGGCGCCCCCGCCCGGCAATCCAGAGGACGATTCGGGCCACCACGATCGCGGGACGAGGGCGTCCCGCCTCCTGAACTCACCGGTCAGGGCTGCGTCACCTTCCAGCGCGCAAACCCCTTGCCGGCCGGAGCGGTCGCGGACCCGATCAACTGACCGCCGCTGTGATGCACGGAGACGCCCGCGGCATCCCACCCGACCAAGTCGTCCGACACCTGCATCTCGTAGACGACGTCGCTCCGCATCTGCGGCAGCGGGGTGCTGAGTTGGAGGGTCTGGCCATTGAGGGCGAGGACTTGAGGAAGCCGCGAACGGTCCGTCGGGCTGAGGCCGAAGGCATACTCGAGACCGTTGCTCAAGCCGTCGCCATCGTGGTCGCCATCGAATCCATCGGTGACCAGGGGGAACTCGGCCGCAATCCACTCGCCAAAGTCACCCATGCCCGCCACGAAGGTCACGGCCATTGGAGTCGGCGTGGTGTAGCCTCGCCCGCCAATCGTTGCCTTCAAGCGAAGGCCGATCGTATCGCCGGCACCGGGTGAGGGATCGAGACCCGCGGGACCGACCCGAACGAAATCCTCGCCCTCACCGGGCACGATCTCGGACTCGGCGACGGTCCACTGGCAGTCGCTGAAGGCGATGTCATCGATGAATACACCCGCCTGCGACGAGGTGCTGACGTAGGTCGCATAGTCGGTGGGGCCGAAGTTGCCTGTGTAGCGCAAACGAAACCGAACCCGCACGAGTTTGCCCTCCTCCAACGGAACCACCCGCTGCACAAATTCCGGATCATTGATCAGAAGACCGCGCCAGGTCACCGGATTCCCCGAAATGGAGTCCACGGTGGTCCACGGACCCAAGGCCTCGGAAACTTGGACTTCGAGATTCATGAAGTTGGTCATGTAGCCCCGCCGCAGGTGGTAGAGAAGCTGCCCGCCAGAGCCGGGAAGCAGCTCCCTCTCGATCACAAACGACTGGGGGGAAACATCGGTCGGGGACTCGAATACCAGTCGAAACGCTTTGCTGCCACTTCTCTTGAAGCCACTGCCATTGCGCAATGCGTAGGCCGCCGAAGTCTCGTCAGTGATCTCGACACCATCCCCATCCTCGGCACCAGCCGTCCAGGTGGCGGCTTCACCGACCGAGACGACCACGGCATGGGAGTCCGCTCCAACGACTGGCTCGAAGAAGTAGTTCGCCCCCGACAATGGAGGCGTCGGAGTACCCGTTAGATCGAGGCCATCCGGAATGACATCCGGGTCGATGACCGTGACGCTGTAGCTGTGGCTGACCGTTGCGCCGTCGAGTTCGATGCCCGAGACCGTCACCTGATAGGTCGTGTCGGCATCCACGGAGGTCAGCGCCACCGAATCCGGAACCGACCAGACGATGGCCGGATCCCCGAGGCTGAGCGTCTCCCGATCGACCAGCGCCGTCGCCACCGGCGCCCCCGCCGAGTCGGTCATGCTCACCGTGGCCGAGGTGAAGTCGGCACCTGGATGACTCAACGACCATTGCTTTGCCATCAGCGCGTCCGGGAAAAATCCGGCCGAAGGCCAGGACACGAACTTCGGCGTCACCGCCACCAGCTCGCTGGAAGCAGGATAGACGTAGAGCACGTTGGAGGCACGGCGCGTTCCATCCCCCGGCACGTCGCCGGTGGCGAAATCGGACACGCCCTGCTTCAGAATCCAGCGCCGGTGACCGACGCCCGAACTCCAGATCGAAAGCGTCGCCGGATCGTTCTCCCGCATGTAGGCATCGATCGCCTCGGGGCCGCAGAACCCGAGCGCGAGGTTGCCGTTCTTCGCTCCATTCCACGCCGTCGTGCTCCAGCAATAGTAGGGAGGCTGGCTGCTTGGAGGATCGTGACTGAGCGGCGTCAGGGTGTAGAGATCGGCCCACGAGAACATCATCGCGGCAGCCTGGGCTGCCGTCGCCTTGGTCGTCGCCGGAGATGGGCGACGGTTGGCGGGATCACTGGGCAGGATGACCACCGAAGCGCCGGAATTCATCACGACGTTGGCGTCGAGACCCGCCATCGCCCGGTAGAAATTCACCCGGCGTTCCACCGCCTCGACGAACTCCAGCGAATTGGTGCCCGGGCTGCAGGTGCCGTAGGTACCGTTCCAGTCCATGATCTCCGAAGCCCCCTCCGACGCCGAGTAATAGCGATTCCAAAACGCCACCACCGAAGCCCGCTGGGACGGATCAACCGTCAGCCCCGTGGACGGCAGCGGCCCTGAGGCCGAGTAGCCAGACGACGCCAGAAGCAGCAGCAAAGCCGACCAGCCGATGATTTGCGAAAAACGAACCACCGGGGTCTTTTACTTAAGTTATTTTAAAAAACAAGAAATCTGTTCCAATTTTCCCCTTACGCGAAGGCGTAGCGAGCCGCGCTGAGGCAATGGATGGCGGCGGTTTCGCTCCGCAGGACCGTTGTCCCCAGGCTTGCGGCCACGAAACCCGCCTCAATCGCTGCTCGGGTCTCCGAATCGCTGAAATCCCCTTCGGGACCGACGAGAAAGACGGCTTCCGCGGGTCTGGGGGCCTCCTCAAGGGCCGCCCGCAAAGGGACCGAGTCCGCTCCCAGAGACGCGAGAATCCGGCGATTTTCCCCGGAGGACTGGCGACCGAGGAACTCCTCCAGGCGCTCGGTCGGACCCACCGGGGGCAGCCGCCAGCGTCCGCACTGCTTGCAGGCCTCGAGCGCCGTCCTCGACCATTTCCCACCCTCCCCGCGGGCGATGCTGCGCTCGCTCAGCACCGGAACGATTTCGTCAACCCCCAGCTCGACCGCCTTCTGGATGGTCCAGTCCATCGCCTTGCCCTTGAGGGCGGCGATGGCGAGCACTACGCGGACCGCGGGCTCCGCTTCCCAGCGCTCCCCGGAAATGGTGAGGCGGACCTCCTGCTTTGATACCGAGACGATCGTCGCCTCCGCCCCTCGACCGGCTCCATCGAAGACCTCGACCCGGTCCCCGGGCGCCGCCCGCATGACCCGCGCGCAATGGTGGGCCTCGGCACCGGTCAACGACGCCTCCCGGCCCCAACGCTCCGGCTCAAGCAGGAAGCGTGGCATGGCTCAGGAACCGAAGAACCGCTTGGCCTTTTCGAAGAAGGACTCCTGCATCGGCGAGTTGTGGTCGCCGATGGACTCGGAGAACTCCCGCAACTTGTCCTGCTGGTCGGAGTTCAGCCGGGTCGGCACCTCGACTTGGACCTCGACATGCAGGTCGCCCTTGCGGCTTCCCTGCAGGGTCGGCATGCCCCGCTCGCGCAAACGGAAGAGCGTTCCGCCCTGCGTTCCCGCCGGGATCTTGATCGAGGCCTTGCCGTCGAGCGTCGGGACCTCCAGTTCGCCCCCGAGCGCCGCCGTGCTGAAAGGCAAGGGAACCCGGCAGAAAAGATCGCTGCCATCGCGCTCGAAGACATCATGGCTGCGCACGTGCAGGAACACGTAGAGGTCCCCGGAAGTGCCGCCGCGCACGCCCGCATCGCCATTGCCCGAAGACCGCAGGCGGGTGCCGTCCTCGACCCCCGCCGGGATGCGGATCTTGATCCGGCTGGGCTTCTCGACCCGGCCCTCGCCATGGCACTCCGAGCAGGGATCCGCCACCGTCTCGCCCGCGCCGCGACAGTCGGGGCAGGTCGTTTGTTGAATGAAGATTCCGGCCTGGCGCGCCACCACGCCGCGGCCGCCGCAGGTGCTGCACGGGCGAGATCCGCCGCCGCCCTTCGAGCCGGTGGCCGAGCACTTCGAGCAGGCCGTCTGGTGCTCGATCTCGAGCTCCTTCTCGACCCCCCTCGCGGCATCCTCGAGTGAGATCTCCAGGTCGTAGCGCAGGTCGCTGCCCCGTTGCTTGCCCGAGGCCGAACGCCGGCCACCGCCGAAGAACTCCTCGAAGCCCCCGCCGAAGGCGCCTCCGAACACCTGGGAAAACAGGTCCATCGGATCGTGGAAGCCACCGAAGCCGCCGAAGCCACCCCCGCCCCCGGCGCCCGCACCGGAGAAGGCCTGATGCCCGTAGCGGTCGTAGGCGGCACGCTTGTCGGGATCGCTGAGAACCTCGTAGGCGTGGCCCAGCTCCTTGAACTTCTCCTCGGCCGCATCGTCACCCGGGTTCTTGTCCGGGTGGAACTTCACCGCGAGCTTGCGGTAGGCCTTCTTGATCTCCGCGGCACTGGCGTTCTTCGACACCCCGAGCACTTCGTAGTAATCGCGATCCGACATCAGCTCAGGCGTCCTCAGGTTCGCTCTTCTTCGAGACCACCACGCTCGCCGGCCTCAGCAGCCGGTCGCGCAGCAGATAGCCCCGCCGGGTCACCCGCAGGACCTTTCCCTCCTCCTCGCCCTCCTCCTGGGAAACGGCATCATGCAGGTTCGGATCGAAATCGAGGCCCTCGGCGGCGACTTCGGTGACCCCCTGATTGCGCATGAACTCGTCGAGCTGCTTGCGGACCATCTCCATGCCGACGTAGATCATCGAGCCCTGCTCCTGGCCGGCCGCCTGCATGCCCATGTCGAAGTTGTCGAGAATGGGCAGCAACTCCTCGAGCAGCGACTGGTTGGCGTAGCGCAGCGACTCCTCGCGGTCCCGCGCCGCGCGCTTGCGGAAGTTCTCCAGGTCGGCGGCGGTTCGCATCGCCACTTCCTTCCACTTCAGCAGATCCTTCTCGAGGGCCTCCAGAGGATCGACGGGCTCGTCATCGTTTTCGGGCGCTTCACCCGGTTCCCCGGCCTCGGCAGCCTCCGTCTCGGCCGGACTCTTCTGCTCCACCTGTTCCACGGATTCCTCCGGCGCCTCGTCGGGCCGGACTTCCGCTTCGCTTTCTTTCGAATTCATGGGCCGCTACCTGCCACCCACCGCCCCGCTCGTCAACCCCTTGCCCGCTATCGCCGCTCGATGGCCATCAAGGTCACGTCGTCGATCTGCGGGGCTCCGGCACCGAATCGGGCGAGGTCACGCTGGACTCCGGCGATCACCGCTTCAGCTCCCAGCGGTGCATTCTCCATGAAGGATTCGTGCAGGCGCTCCATTCCGAACTCCTCGCCCCGGTCGTTGACCGCCTCCTTGATCCCGTCGGTATGAAAAAGCAGGCAGTCACCCGCCTGCATCTCGATCTCCGAAATCACCGTCACCCGCTCGAACACGACGCCGTCGTCGATTCCCAGCGCCAGCCCCGGTGGCTTGAGCTCCTCGGCCTTGCGGGATGACGGACGGAAAAGCAGCGCCGGGTCGTGGCCCGCACGCACCAGGCGCACCTTCCCCTGGTTCTCCAACAACTCGGCGTAGAAGAGGCTGATGAACATGTCCTCCCGGATGTCGGGAAACAGCTGGCGGTTGACGGCGGCGATCATTTCCAGCGGATCTTCATGAAGCTGCGCGTGGCAGCGCAACACGCTCCGGCACATCGCCATCATCAATCCGGCCGCCACGCCCTTGCCCGAGACGTCGGCGATCACCACGCCGTGCCGGCCACCGCCGAGATTCAAGTGATCGTAGTAGTCGCCGCTGATCAGCCGCGCCGGCACGTTGGCCCCGGCAATCCGGAATCCCGGCACCTCGGGATCGCCCTGCGGGAGGAGCACCCGCTGGACCTCGCCGGCGTTGCGGATCTCGGTCTCGAAGCGCCGCTTCTCGCCCGCCTCCTTGTAGATCATCGCGTTTCCCAGCGCGAAGCCCGACTGCTCCGCCGCCGATCGGAACACCGAAAAATCGTTGGAAGTAAACTCGCCGTCCTCGCGGAGCCGGGCCACCGCGAGCACCCCGAGATCTTTCCCGGCATGCCGCAGCGGCGCGATCAGCGCCGCCACCTCGCCGCCGCCAAAGCCGTGGAAGGCATCGTGGAAGGAGTCATGACCGCGCAGATCCTCGACCCAGATCGCCTTCCCGGCACTCAGGGCATCCCCCAGCACTCCCTGGTCCGCCGGGACCTGCGAAAGGCGCAGATGGCTGTCCATCGCCCTCGGATCCCGCTCCGCCTTGCGCCGGATCTCGAGAGGCACCCCGACCAGCGCCGGGCAATTCTCGGAAAGGTATTTCGGCTGCAGCATCCCGCCGCTCTCGTCGAGCAGGTAGAGGGCGCCGCCCCGCGCCTCGACCACCGCGTCGAGTCCGTCGACAATCGTCCGGTAGAGGCTGGACTGGTCCGACTGACGGTCGATGGCCACCCCCAGGTTGTGGAGGAACTCGAACATCCTCTCCTCCTCCCCCTCCAAGGCCGCCAGCTGCAACTTCTTGATCTTCACCTTGCGGCGCAACCGCAACTGGATGAGAAACAGGAGAAGCAGGACCGTGACCAGTCCGAGGAAAATGGCGTGCTCCTTCATCAGCGGTCGGCATCCGACGAGTCGGAAACCTGCTTCTCCAGCACCTGCACCACATTGGCGAACCGTTTGGTGTTCTCCTCGCTGGTCGAGGCAAGCTCCCGGTGGGCCTCAAGCACGTGGCGTGCCCGTTCGCTCATGTTCGGCAGCCGCTTCGGCGCGTAGGGCTTCAGCTCCCCGCGGATCTCGGCTATCCTTCCCCGCCACGGGGCCTCGGGCGGGGAAATCTCCAGCAGGCAGTCGAGACCGAGATCCTCGAGGGACTGGCGGTTGCGGTCGCCGGGCCGGGCCACCTGCACCCAGCCATTCTCCCGGCCCACCCGCGCCGCGAGGCCGGCCAGGAAGCCCATGAAGGTCGAGTCCATGCCCGTGCAGGCCTCGAGATCGATCACGAAGTGCCTCTCCCCGTCGTCCCGGCGTTGGCCGGCGCACTCCTTGAGAGCCGGACTCTGGAGAAATGAGCCCTTGCCCTCGCAACGGATCCAGGTGAAGCCGTCGAAAATCCCGAACGTGATGCCGATGTCCTTGTCCACGGTGTGATGAAGGTCTCCGCTCGAATGAGGTTGCGTCGTAACTTAGGCGCAGCGCCCGCTGGCGGTCAACCGCCCTTGCCGCAAATTGCGCCTATTCCCACAGGTATGAGTGGCGGCTGGCGACCTCGCGTTCGCCCCGGAACAAGCGGCAACGCCAGGCCAGCACCCGCCCGCCCTCGAGGTAATCGTCGCCGATGATGCGGAACTCGGCCCGGCCGGAGGTCGCGCCCGGGGCGAAGCTCTGCTCTTGGCGCAGGATGCGGCTCGCCGTGCCCGCCTGCTGGTATTCGAAGGTCACCCGCGCCGGGTCGCCGGCGGAGTCGTCCTCCCACAACACCACGTAGTAGTGGCCGAGCCGCTGCTCCTGCTCGCGCACCCCGATCGCCCCATGGAGCAACCGACGCTGCTCGCCCCGGATCAGCGGCTGGTCCGGATCCGCGATGTCGAGATTCCTCATGTGGACCGGACGCACATCCAGCACCGACGAACCACAGCCGCACAACACCCCCGCCACCAGCATCGGCAGCCATCTGGCAATCTGAATCACTCCCGCATTCAAGCGCATCGACACCGCTTGCCAACCCGGATTTGTCACCGGACGTGAGAAATCCGGCCCGGGGAAAAGCTTCACCTCCCCGCCCCCGCGGTCTTATCCTGCCGCCATGGACGACGCGGCGACCGCCAAGCTCGACGATTTCATTCGCCGCAAGGGCATGCGTCGCACGCCGCAGCGCGAGGCCATCGTCCAGCTCGCCTTCGCCGAGGACGAGCACTTCACCTCCGAAGAACTCTTCGACCGCGTCCGGCGGAAGAACATCAACGCCTCCCGGGCGACCGTTTACCGCACCATCGCCCTGCTGGTGGAGGCCGGCCTGCTGCAGGAGATCGACCTCGGTGGCGACCTCAAGACCTACGACCCCAACTTCCTCGACAAGCCGACCCACAACCACCTCGTCTGTGTCGATTGCGGCAAGGTGATCGAGTTCGAGGACTCGCACCTCGAACTGCTCAACGACTGCCTCACCCGCCGCCTCGGCTTCCGGCCCAAGCGCCAGTCGATCAAGATCGAGGCCTGCTGCGAGCAGCTCCGCACCAAGGGCAGCTGCCCCTCCCTCATCGAAGCCCGCCTCTCCCGCAAGCGCCTCCCGGTGCGGAAGCGGTGAGGGGAGCGCCGGCATCCTGCCGAACGCCGCCAAACGGACCGCGGGCTTCAGCCCGCATCTTTGGCCTCAAACCGCAGCACCCGGCACCACTCCTCCAGCTTCGCGGCGACCTTCTCCACCGCCGCGTCGTCCATCACCCGCTCCCGCCCCTCCAGAAAGGCCACCACATTCCGCGGATCCCGGATCTGCGGAGCCGCACCCTTCGGGTAGTTCACCGTCCACCCCGGCAACACCACCAGCGGCTCGACGAACTTCACCGGCGCTTCCGCCCCGTTGCAACGCACCTGCAAGGCCCTTGCAGCACCCCGCGCCTGCTTGAGCGCCTGACTCCTCCGCCCGTCCGGCAGGACCACGACCTCGCCCTCCACCCGCAGCGAGTCGCCACCCTTCTCCACCAGCTTCGACTTCGAAAAGCTCTTCGTTTCGATCGCCCACACCCCGCCCGGCCCAACCGCCACGTGGTCGATGTTGAAGGGCTTCCCATCCACCTCCATCGGCAAATCGTGGAACACCCGCCAGCCCTTCGCCGCCAGCGGGGCCAGCGCCTCCGCCACCACACACTCGCCGAGGAAGCCGAGCCGCTCGGTCCGCGCGCGACCGATCAGCTTCCGGATCCGCCGGAAGCCGAACCATCCCGTCGGCACGCCCGCCAACACGACACCCACCCAAGCGAACGGCTTTCCGGTGAAAACAACAAACGGCAACAGCATCGCGAGAATCATCATGCCGACCGCCAGGCCCGTGGTCTCCATCAACGCATCCTCCCGCCTTTCGAGGCAGCCCCAACCCGGTGGTCGCAGGATCCCCTCGTGAAACGGTTCGCGATACCGCTTCCGCCACCACCTTCTCGAATGGCTGCCGAAATACACCAGCAGCCCCAGAACCACCGCCCCGACCAGCACCTCCGCCGCCGGAACCGCGATCACCTGCCACCAGCTTGCCGCCACGACTGAAGGGAAAGGCAACCCGTTCATTGAGTCTCACGATGGGTTATCGGCCATCAACACACGCCCGGGAAGTTCCGGCCGCACACGGGGGCAATTCCAAGCATGCAAATGTCTCGATGCTGCTGATACCGCCTAGATCGAGGCCAGTAACTGGCGAAGCTCATGATCATGAATATCGGATCTTTCTCTCCGCTCCTTGTGCGCTCGAATGACATCGGCCGGAAGCCCAGCATGATTCGATTTGTTCAAAATCGCAAATAGCGCCAGATCCAGAAGCAAAACAGCGCCCTCCTCTTCACTATCGCCGAAGAACGGCACGGGGTGTGGATGCAGCCCTCGCCCCCCAGTCGAGCCGACCAAGTCCTCCAACCGGGTCAACAGACTCAAGATTGATTCCGGGCCGAAGCCCAGGGCAACGGCGGACCTCAGTTCTTCGACGCACGCGGCTCGCGCCAGCTTGATTGCCTTCTCATCGTAGAAATACTGTTTCGAGAGGTAGCCAGGAACTTTCTCAGGAAGTGGAAACTCGTTGTAGCTTGCAGGTCGGCACCCGTCGAACCCATACACGTATGGGATGTCCTTCGCAAATCCGGCTTCAGAACTACCAGTCACCCTCCGCTCAGTACTAAACGGACCTTTGGTGAAGGTCGCTACGGAACGGTGTGGTCGTATTCGGCTGGTCGCATAGTAGTAGTCCAGCGTCCTCGTCTCACCTTCCTCCATCAGTGGAAGTTGCCCGCTCCCCCAGCTCTCGATCAGCTCGTTGCCACAGTCTAGCAGATAACGCCCTTCCATCAGCTCTTCTCCTTGAAAAACGACCCTCTTGTCTAAGGGGTCGATCAAACACTGATAGACAACTTCATTCTTGGTCATGGCAGCCAATTCCGAAGACCCCCAAATCCGGTTTTCATTCACCCATGCTTCCCGCAGCATGCGGGAAAGCGCCACCAACCACGACGCCATCAAGTCGGTCGAGAATGCGCATCGCAAGCTGCCGGAAGTCCTGCTCGCAATCCTTCACGCTGTAAGTGTGCGCGCCGATCGCCCCATCCGCTGCCTTGAGGTGGAAGATCGGCTTGCGGGCCTCCATCGCCATCGGCATAAGGCTTCTGTAGTGCTTCAGCAGCGCCAGACAATGGCCGTCCTCTTCGTAACCAAGCTCAGACTGCTCGGGTGAGCCGATCACGAAGTCGTGGAAGGTCGAGGGAATCTTCTTTGACCACTTGTCATAGGCCTTAACCGGGCGGCTGTCGCGGATACCGAACTGCAGCACCACATACCCAAGCGGCGACATCGTGCCAGACGGCAAGTCCAGCGTAGGCTCCGGGTTCTTCGTAAGCCGCTCGTTCCACTCCTCACGCCAACGTTTGAGCGTCGGCCCGAGGTTGCGCAATCCCTGGATCGAAAACAGATCTGGCGCGAGCGGCACCACCACGGCATCCGCCGAAATGAGCGCCGCCCGGTTCAACGCTCCGAAATTCGGCCCGACATCGATCAGCACAACATCCGCCTCGAACTCCTTGCCAGCCTCCTTGGTCAAACGGTGGAAAGCACTCGTCACCCGGAACGCAGCCTCGTCTCGATCCAGACACTTGCCCCACGAATCCGACAGCTTCGACTCGAAGCTCGAAAGACTCAGGTCGCCGGGCAGAAGACGGAGCCCTTCGCGGATGCGATGGCACGGAGCCGGGCCGATATCGCCGAGGCCACGGATCAAGGGCTCGATCGGGGCCATGATGCTCTGCTTGCTGTCGACATCAGGATCCCAAAGCGTTTCCAAATCAGACTCCGAGAGAAACATCGACGTGACGTTGGCCTGCGGGTCAAGGTCCGCCACCAGCACCCGCTTCCCCATGTCCCACAGCATCCACGCCAGGTGATAGACGAGCGTGGTCTTTCCCACGCCACCCTTGTTGTTGAAAAAGGCCAGTGTCTTCATAAGGCAGGATGTTTCGGAATGACCGCCAGAAAGTGGTGCGTTTCAAACTCAAACCGCAGCTCCGGACTTCCATTCTCCTCAATGGCGCGTCTCGCCCGGGCCACGCCCCGGCCGAAACGGTTTACGTACCCGAGGACGTGCATCGCTTCCCCGATGATCGGATTACGGTAGCTGTTTACTCTGGGAAAATTCTCCTGCGAAGCTTCTCCGTAGAGGCCTCCCGGATTCTGGATCTCCAACCTGTCGCTGAACTGATACAAGCGGACCGGACTTGTGGACTGGTAGTCGCGGTGGAGAATCGCGTTCATCAACAATTCTCTGACCGCATCCGGCGGATAGTCATACGCGGCAACCTCCCGCAGCTCGGAAACCGGAACATACCGCTGCGTGAAGCGCCCTTTCAGGAAGGTCTCCAACTCCGCCAGAAGCGTGATCAAATTGCCTGCAAAGGTCTTCTCAGCGAGCGGCGTGTCGTCCAACCCAGGTCCGTCGAACTGAACGAACTGCACCTTGGCTCCCGGGAAAAGGTCCAGCGGATCATAGGCCAATACCAGCATCCCGGCGTTCGTCGGGCAGTCCCGCCTGAGATTGTAGAACCGCAGAGCTGCAAGCTGCTCCTTCAAATCGCGGTGGTTCTCCGCAATCACCTCGTCCGCTACCGCAGCCGGACGGTAGGTCTGCCGAAACGTTTCGAGGTCGAGCCGTTCGAGTTCACCCTCAGGACAGGGTGTCGCGTCAAAGGTCGGAAAATTAGCTGCCCGCCGTTCCATCAACACCCGTTCCTCCGTTTCGCTCGCGGTATCCTTCCGCGGACCCACGCGAACGTGGACTCGCCCTTTGAACCGCACCGGCGGCATGTCGTGGGGCTTCACCTCGACCACCAACACCTCACCCCTTCCATCCGGGTGCTCCACTTTCTCCACGTGCAGCACAGGCAGCGGCATCACCTGGCCATCCGAGCGATACGAAGCGAATTGCTGCATCAGATCATCGGTAATAGGGAGACGAAAGTCGGCATTATTCTCGTCGATTCCAATGATCAGATACCCTGGCAAACCACGGCCGCCCATGTCGTTCGAAAACGAGCAGATCGCCTCGCGAAACTTGTTCGTGTCCGTCGTCGCACGGGTCACTTCAACGCGATCCGCTTCACCGGATTGGATCAGGGTCTTGAGTTCGTCGGGCGTCATGGGACAAATCTGGTCGCTACCGGCGCAGCACGCGAGCGGGGATTCAATCAATCTCCAGCTTCGGCAAGCCGTTGACAATCTTCATGGCTTCGAGGCTGACGGTGATGACGCGGAGGAAGAGTTCGAATTCCCGGTCGTCCCCCGGTAGTGGGCGTCGAGTGAGGGATGGAGGGCGAGGATGCTGGCGATGCGGCGGACGTGGTGGGTGAATTGCTGGGCCTCGTCGGTGGTGAGCGGGCGGCCGAGGAGGGCTAGCTCGCGGTAGCTGAGCCACTTCTTGAGCACCTGATAGCCGCCGAGGGTGTAAGTCCAGACTCCCTCGGGAACATCCTTCCAGCGGGTGGTGGCGTTGAGGTGAATGTCGAGGAAACCCTCGCCGCGAGTGCCTGAGGCAACCTTGCCGGGGCCGGGCATGGTGACACCGTTCTGGCCGGCGTATCCCCAGCGGGCGTTGATGGCGAGGTCGGGCGACTTGGCGGAACCGCTGACGGTGAGTTCGCCGAGGCCCTTGAGGTCGTCGCGGATCTTGAGGTCGGTGACGCCCGGCACCGGGATCTCGGGATCGAGCAGAGCGGCGAGCTGGCGGCCGAGGGCGGCGCCGGACTTGAGCGTGGCGGCGTCGGCGGGCAGCGGGATGCGCGGCCAATCCTGGCGCAGCGCCCCGCCGTTCTCCTCGCGGTAAGCCGGCGCGTGGAGGATGCCGACGATGTGGAAGAACAGATCCTCCGGCTCGCACTTCAAGCCGACGAGGTAGTCCTTGGCGAAGTCGGTGAGGTTGGGTTGGGGGCCGGTGGGCTCGAATAGGTCGAGGTGGGCTGAAGTCTCTGCCCCTTCCTCATCAGGACAAAGGTAAAGAGGAAACATCCCTACGTTGGATTCCACAATGTGGTGGTCCGCAAGACACCGGGTGACCTGGGGACAGTAGAAATCCTCCTTGCGGTTGCGCTGGGTGGCACTGAGCCAAAGATTGCTGGGACTGAGCTGCTTCCTGTAGTCCGGCCGCGGACGGTCCAGAAGGATCGCGCCTCCCTCCCACGCAACTGATCGCACGTCGAATGGCCGATATGCATATGGAAGAATTTCTATCGCCCCATCGGGAACCATTTCGAGTAGCTTCTTTCTAGCGTCGGAAGGATTGAAGGTTTTGGTCGATTGGAAGAGAGGTGCGAACCGTCTGCCAACTTCCTGATCGGAAATCGAAGAATCTTGATAGGCCGCAAATCTACTTTCGAGGGCTTCGCGGCTGATGCTCACCACAGCATCATCCCGACTGGTCTTCACGCCGGGGAACGATCGCGGGAGCAGCTGAACCAGCTGTGGCCAATCGGTGTAGTCTTCCCGAACGCCCACCGGAAGCATTGCCAGTCCAAACTTGAGTGACGGTTTGAGCGAACGCCACTCCACCTGCTTCTCAAGTGCCTCGACAATCTCCGCGCGCTTGTTCTTTCCCCACCAGTGCCGGAACTGGAGTTCGGCCCGGGGCTGATAAACTGACTCGTCGAACGGTGACGGCGTTGGGCTCCCTTCCGGGCGTCGCTCCAGCAAGGCGATGGCGGTGCCAACTTGGATGCCAACGGCGGTTTTCTCGGTGGAGAAGATGCTTGGGTCCGGCTTGCCGTCGGGGGTCTTCTTGCCGGTCTTGTATTTGTCGCCGTTGAGGCAGTCGATCTTGATCGAATCGAAGACCTCCATGAAGCGCTCGCGCATGCCGGGATGCGAGAGGCCGTCGAGCCACGAGTAGTTGGAGATGAAGCAGACGATGCCGCGGGCGTCGTCGCGCGGCGGCCCAGGCTTGGGGTCGTCGTGCTCCGGCACGCCCTCGGCGATGCGGCGCTCGGCCATGCGGAAGAAACGGATGTAGAGGTCGTTAAGTCCCTGGCCCTGCGGGGCCGGTGCCTCCTTGGTGGTGCGGTAGGCCTGCGAAAGGGCGCGTTCCTCCTCGATCGCGACGCCGGCGTAACCGTCGTAGGGCGGATTGCCGAGGATCACGAGGATCTGCTCCTTCTGCTTCACCTGGTCGGCCTGATCGCGCTCGTCGGCGAACTCGGAGAAGAGAATTTCGTCCTTGGGGTGCTTCACCGGCACCCAGCCGGTCAGCGCGTTGGTGAGGAAGACCCCGGCACGCTCGTCCTGGTCGTGGTTCAGCTCCGCGCCCCAGCGGGTGAGCAGGAGGTCGATCTGGAGATGGGCGACGACATACGGCGCGGGCAGCAGTTCGAAGCCGTATAGCCGCTGCTTGGCAACCTCGCGAATCTTCAGCGCGGCTTGCGCCTTGCCGTAGCCCTCGACGAGGCGGTCGTAGATGAGGCGTAGGGTTTCCACCAGGTAGGCGCCCGTGCCGCAGCAGGGATCGAGGACGATCACCGAGGGATCGGCGAGACCGTCGGAGAGATCGAAGTTTTCCCGCAGGACGGCATCGACGCTGCCAACCATGTAACGGACAATCTCCGGCGGCGTGTACCAGACGCCGAAGTCCTTGCGCAGCTCAGGGTCGAACTCGGCAAGGAAAGGCTCGTAGAAGTACTGGACGGCCTCGCCCATGTCGTAGCGGGCGAAGAAGGAGGCGCGATCAACTCGGGCGAGGCATTCCTCGGTCCAGTCGAGCACCTCCTCGATGTTGAGCGCGCGGACCTTTTTCGGGTCCCCGGCGAGTTGGACAAAGAGCGTCCGCAGGATCGGCAGCCCGAGGTGCTGGGCGGAGAGTCGCCACTGGAAGCGGTCGGCGGGCTTGGGATGGGATTCGTGCCACAGCACCCAGGCCGAGAAGATGCCGTAGAAAAGCGTCTGGATGAGGGTCGATTGGAAGAAGTGGCTGCCCTTCTCACCCTCGAAGCGGACGCCGAGAGCCTCGGTAAGGGCCTTCTTGACCGGTTCGAGCGTGCCCATCGGAGCGATCTCGACGCGAGCCCGGGCCTCGCGGGCGTAGCTGGCGAGGAACGCGGCGAGGTCCTGCGGGTTGGCGATGCGGGCGTTGCTAAGCAGGGCGCGGCGGAGGAACTGCCAGAAGCGCTCGTATTCCGGGTGCTTGGGATCGGCACGCAGGGCGTGTGCCTTGGTCCAGAACTCGTTTTCGCTCGGGGCGAAGTGGTAGTATTCGCCCCGCTCGGGCTTTCCACCCTTCAGCGACCACAATGCAAAAGAGCGGTAGTTCGTGAGGAGGATTTGTCCGTAGGCTTCCAGGTAGTTGCGGACCTGCTCGCCGGACTCGAAGGCAGAGAGGTCCTTGTCAAGCGGCTTGACTTCGATGACACCGCGCTCGGGCTTGAGTTTATCGAACAGCGAGGGCGCGTCGGCACCATGCTTCTTGAGATCCTTGGTCGAGAAAAGGCCGCCATCCGGGATGCCGGAGCCGGTATTTGCCGGGTGGATGACGGCGGAGATCTTCGGTTTGAGGGTCTCGCCGACGGCGTTGAGGAGGTTGGCGAGTGCCGGATAGCCTGAGGTTTCCGGCGTGCCGGCGCCCAGCGAGGCATGGAGAGCGTTAAAGTATTCGGCGACTGGGTGCATCTCGGCGTGAAGGCTCGGAACCGCGTGCAGGATGCTTGCAAGGGCGGGGCAAGGTCAATGCAGCAGGCCGGGTGGGACATCCTCGGGGGCACTGGGGAATCGCGGTCGGCGGCGCTCCCTGACGGAACTGAAGGAGCGGGGGGCCGCCGCAACCACGGCCTGCTGCGGGCCGCAGCAGCCACTCCCCCGCCCCCGGTCCCGTCCCGCGCACCTTTGGAACTTGGAACTTCTCACTTGGAACTTCGAAGCCGTAGGCTCCGGCCATGTGGAAAGGCCGCTTCGCCCGGGAAACCGCGGAACTCGTCCAGCAATTCGGGGAGTCGATCAGCTACGACTGGCGACTCTACAAGCACGACATTGCCGGCTCGATCGCGCACGCCCGGGCGCAGATGAAGGCCGGGCTGCTGACCGCCGACGAGTTCGGGCAGATCGAGTCCGGCCTGCGCTCGGTCGAGGCCGACATCGATGCCGGCAAGTTCGAGTTCAAGACCTCGCTTGAGGACATCCACATGAACGTCGAGGCCGCGCTCACCGAGCGGATCGGCCCCGCCGGCGCCAAGCTCCACACCGCCCGCTCGCGCAACGACCAGGTCGCCACCGACACCCGGCTCTACTGCCGGGCGGAGATCGACGTGCTCTCGGCCGGCATCTCCGACCTCCAGCAGGCCCTCCTCGACCGCGCGGAGAAATACGCCGACACCGTCCTGCCCGCCTACACCCACCTGCAGCGGGGCCAGCCGGTCACCGTCGGCCACCACCTGCTCGCCTACGTCGAGATGCTCGACCGCGATCTCGGCCGGCTCGCCGACTGCCGCAAGCGCCTCAACATCTCGCCGCTCGGCTCCGGCGCGCTGGCCGGCTCGACCATCAATCTCGACCGCGAGGCCATCGCCGCCGAGCTCGGCTTCGACGGCGTGACGCGCAACTCGATGGATGCCGTCGCCGACCGTGACTACATCGCGGAGTTCCTCTTCGCGATGGCGCTGTGCGGCGTCCACCTGTCCCGGCTTTCCGAGGACCTCATCCTGTGGTGCTCGGCCGAGTTCGGCTTCGTCACGCTTTCCGACGCCCACACCACCGGCTCTTCCCTGATGCCGCAGAAGAAGAACCCCGACGTCTGCGAAATCACCCGCGGCAAGACCGGGCGCCTGCTTGGAAACCTGGTCAGCCTGCTGACCGCGGTGAAGGGCCTGCCACTCACCTACAACCGCGACTTGCAGGAGGACAAGGAGCCGCTCTTTGACTCGGTCGACACCCTCAAGCTCACGCTCGCCGTGAATGCCGAGATGATCGCCGCGATGGAGATCCGCGAAGACAAGTGCCTCGCCGCCGCCTCCGACCCGATGCTGCTCGCCACCGACCTCGCCGACTGGCTGGTCCGGCAGGGCGTCCCCTTCCGGCAGGCCCACGAACTCGTCGGCAAGGCCGTCGCCGAGTCGGTGAAGACCGGCACCCCGCTGGATCAACTCGACCTGACGACGATCGACCCCGCCTTCACGGCCGAGGCTTCCGGCGTGTTCTCGGTCGAGACGGCCCTTGCCGCCCGCACCAACCCCGGCGCCCCCTCGATCGACAACGTCCGCGCCGAGATCGAACGAAGGAAATAGGGAGCGCGTGGGGAGAGCGGCTTTTCAAGCCGCAGTGGGAAGCGGGTTTCAAACCCGCGCTCCCCAGCTCAGAACTGCCACATCTTGCCCTGTTCGGCGTCCTTGAAGACCTGCGGGCTGAGCATGTAGGACATCGGGGGATTCGGCAGCGGCGAGTCGTCGAGCACCGGCAGGCTCGCGCCGATGGTCGAGTCCCACGGCTGGGTCGACGACACGTTCACCGGCGTGCCGACCCGCACCATGTTGAAGATCTCGCGCGCCGAATTCAGCGGCAGTCTCACGCAGCCCATCGTCGAAGGGTAGGGCTTCACGAACCCCCAGTGCATCCCGTAGGCCGGGCTGTAGAAGGACATCCAGTAGGTCATCGGATAGCCGCGGCCCGGCTGGCTCTGGCGCCGGCGTTCCTTGGTCTTGCTGGTGATGCGGTGATTCCCGGCGGGCGTGGGTGAGCCGGCCTTGCCGACGCCGCAGGGGGTCGCCAACAGGACCTTGTCGCCCTCAACCACATAAAGCCGTCCGGCGCTGGTGCTGATCTTGACCTTCACCGCCGAACGGTTGGTGGGTTGGGTGACCTTTGGCTTGTAGGAAAACGAGGTACCAGAGGTGCCGGTGCTCATGTTTCCGCAGGAGCTGAGACCAATGGCGGCGGCAGCAAGGGCCGAAAGGGCGAGGATGCGAGGAAGGAAGTTCATGGATCGGTTGTGTGGACTACGGTCGGAGTATCCACGCCGGGCGGGATGATTCAACCCATGAAGAGAGGCAAATTCGACTATTCCTCCCGGCGCTTCAGACCGACGACAAGCACGGCCCCGGCCAAAAGTCCGACGATTCCGGCAAAACCCCATCCTTCCGCCCGCTGCCGACGCAGCTCCAGTTCCAGGGTCATCGCCTCGTCGTCCACCAGCTGCAGGCTCCGCTCGAAGCGGAACATGCGCCCCTGGCCGATCAGCTCGACCTCCAGCGACTGCGGCGCCGGCATCACCTCGAGCTGCTGGCCGACGATGGCACTCGCGATCTCCTTGAGGGCCGTGGTTTCCTCGACCGTATTGCCGACCATCAGGCGGTCGAACTGCTGCGGGTCGAAGTTGAACTGGCCCTGGAGGATCGGATTCTCTTCGGCGGCCTGCTCGAGCTGGCGGTTCGGCGCGATGTCGGCAGCGCCTCCGTTGTCGAGGTAGTTCCGCTGGCGCCGGGTGTTCAAGCCGAGCACGGCCTGCTGCATCTTGAGATTGCGGTACTGCACCCGCGCGTCCTCCTTGGAGGCCTCGTCGAGGAAGTCGTTGCGGGCCGCCTTGCCGAGCAACTGCACCGCCTTCTCCTGGTTGCCGGAGGCAAGCTGGGCAAAGCCCTCGCGGGACTCCTGCTGCGCCTGCTCGCGACCCTCCCGGCTGCGCAGGCTTGAGGCCTTCAGGTAGCTTTCGAGACCCAGGTCTCCCAGCTGCTCGGACTGCACCAGTTCAAACGATCCATCGCTGCCACCGATCTCCCAGCCTTCCGGCACGAACACCTCCCACACCAGGTTCTCCAGAGGAATGTCGAACTTGGGTGCCAACAGGGTCCCGGGACGCTCGTCCTCGGTCGCGTAGGTGAAGGCTAGCTCGGCGGGACCTTCACCCAGTGGCGAGGGGGTGATGTAGAACAGCCACACGTCGCCATCCCTGACCAACGGCACACCCTCGCCGTTCACGAGCAGGTTGAAGGGGGAAACATCCTGCGGGAGCTTCAGACGGAGGGTCGATTTCTCGCTCACATCGATCTTCAGCGTCACCCCGGTCATCGCCGATCCCGTCGGCGACACGAGCGTCACGAACTTCCCGCTGCGCACCCGCAGCGGCTGGGAGCCGGCGAGATCGTGGCGGTCGACACGGAGCCGGAGGGCACCCTCCGGTTCGGCAACGCGGAAGACGAAGTCCGGGATCTCGCTTCCCGAGCCCTCCCGGAGTTCCGGCGGGACCCCGGTCCAGTCGATCTTCTGCCAGCCGGTCACCGCGCCCTCGAGCGCCGCATCGAGGCGACCCCCGGCCTTGATTCCCGCGAAATACGAAACCTGCCGTACTTCGAGAAGCTCGATCGCCTCGACCACCGCCGCCTCATCGCCCGACTGGCGCTGGAACTCGACATCGACCGTCGTCTCACCCGCGACGCCGCGCTGGAAACGGATCTCCCACAAATCCTCCTCGCCCTCGATGGGCACGAAGTCGCCGACGGCCGGACCGCTGGCGCGCACCGTCGCGGCCGCCCTCTCGTCCAGTCCGGGGAGCCTGACCCGCAGCGCCTTGCGCGCGGCGTTCTCGATCCGGTAAACCAGCCTGGCCCGGGTCAGGGCCTGACCCTCGCGCAGGGTCACCTCGTGCATGACTTTCGCCGTGACCCACGGATCGAGTTCGCGCACCGCCAGCGCCAGCGCCCAGTCGGCCTGCAACAGGCGGAACGCGAGCGCGCCGGGTCTTGGCACGCCCATCTCGCCCGGATCGAGCTGCGAAACCTGCTCGCGGGAAACCGAGCGCACCTGCAGGCCGCGATCCGGCACCACCGTCAGCGTGCCGCGCTGGCGGGCGGCCTCGCGCACCGTGAGCCGAGGCACCGACCACGACTCCCGGGTGCCCGGCGAGGCTCCCGCCAGGCTGATCGCGAAGGTCTGCTCGCCGAGGGTCCTGCCATTGAGGTTCAAGGTCAGCACCCGTCCCCCTTCCACATCATTGACCGTCCAGTGGCTGAGGGCCGCTCCGGTCGCGGATTCCACCTCCAGGCCTTCCGGGAAATCGGCCGTGAGGCGGAAGATCCCTGCCCGGGTGATCCGCGCGGTCAGATCAACCGCCAGCACCATCCGGTCGTCGCCGATCGAAAGCGTCTGCTTGGTCTCGACCCGCAGTTCAGGGGCCACCGGCGCCACCTTGAGCGACACGCTCGCCTCGTCCGCCCCGTAGCGGAAGGCACGCTGCAGGAGCGCCAGCGGACGTCCCTCGCCATCCTTGGGCAGAAGCACTCCCGGAAAGTCGTCGAGGTTCACCGCACCCAGTCCGGCCGGCTGCACGGCCTCGGGCTGGGCGTCGTCGCCAAAGGCGAGTCCGATCATGCCGACCGAACCGGCACCCCCCTCGACCCGCAGGGGGGCCAGCGACAGGTCCACCGGCAGCACTCCCGTCGCCCGCTGGGTGGCCACCCGGAAGGCGAAGGGCGCCTGCTGGGCCGGCTCGATCGAAACCCGCAGGCGCCGCGTGTCCGGATTGAATCTCCAGCGGCCGACCGGGCCATCGACCACATCGCCGACGGTGAAGCCTTCCGGGACCATGAGCGACAGCTCGCGCACCAATCCCTGGGCGGGCCTGACCTCGACACCATGGATGCCGTTGACCACCCCCGGTCCGGGCAGGAACAGGTCCGAAACCTCGGTGAAGAACCGCGTCTCCTCCTGGCTCGCATCGCGCTGTTCGGGACGCACCCGGAAGGTGTGGCCCGTGCCCGGGGTCAGCCGGATTTCCGTCCAGTGGCCCTCCTCGCCCTCCACCTCACGCCCCGGCTGCAGCCGGGCCGCACCGGTGGCCTGAAATTCCCAGCCTTCGCGGTCGTGGCGCGCGAAGACGGTCTGAACCGCCGCCGGGCCGGTCGGCATTTTCCAGCCCTCGGCCGCGTCCGCGATCCGCATCTCGTAGCTTCCCCGACCGGTGCCCACGCCGGCGCCGTCGGACACGAGAAAGTACTGCCGGCCTTCCTTGACCACCGACAGCCCGGCACCGTCGAAGCCGGTCAAGGTCGCCGGTGCGGCGAGCAACAGGAAACGCTCGCCCGGCTCGGTTGCGCGCACCCGCACCTCGAAGCCGGCATCGAGCACGCCATCGGACAGGCTCCACTTCTGCTCGATCCGCTCGAGCGCCTCGGCCGCGTCGGCCGGTGCCGGCATCATCGCAAACAGCGCGATCATCGATGCCGCGGCGGCGGCAGCTTTCGGCGGGGCCGCCCCCGGCCCTCCGGATCGCCGCAGGAACGGGACGACGGCCAGCACCAGCAGCGCCAGGCCGAACAGGGCAAAGAAGGCGATGGCGCCCCCGTGCTGCGCCAGCACGCCCCAGGCGATGGCGGCGAAACCGATAACGACCAGCGTGGTGACATGCGATTCCCGGCCGACCGCCCGCAGCAGCGCCCAGATCAGCAGGGCGACTCCGACGACGGCCACAAACGCCCCCCATCCGCTGAAGATCGCTTCCCAGCCGGCGACATTCGACAACTCGACGAAGAGTTCCTCTCCGGCGAGAACCGCGGGCGCGGAATACTCGAGAACGCCCAGCATCACCCGTCGCTCGCCGTTGGCGATGCCCGCCATCCCGAAACTCGCGACGGCGGCCCCGACGAGGATCGCCACGCCGAGCCAGCGCAACTTGGGAATCCGGCGGATGACCAGCCCCAAGGCGGCCAGCACCAGCACGCCGGCCGCACCCATCCGGCCGCGGGTCGAAATCCATTCCGCGCCGGTCTCGGTCAGGACCGGACGCACCAGCTGCGCACCGCTTTTCGCGTCCTCGTCGGGAACGAGCTGGCGTCCCTCGTCCCCGCGGATCGTCCACTTGGCCACCGCGGTCGCCGTTCCCACTTTCGGCGCGACCAGGCGGATCCCGCCCTCGCCCGGATTCCGGCCGTAGCGCAGTTCCACCTCCACGGCCGATTCCGGGTCCAGCCGGCGCGGCAGCGGCACGAGGATCCGGTCTCCCGCCTTGCGCGCATTGACCCGCTCGCCGGCCACCCTCGTTTCCCACAACTTGGCGTCCGGCGGCAACTCGATCTCGAGCGTGGCCGCGCCCTTCGACCGGGCGAAAAGCTTCGCGGTCGTCACCACCTGGTTGTCCCGCGACACGTGGCTCTCCAGCGAGGCGAAGTCGATCACCTCGCCGACCGCCTCGCCGTTCTCATACCACTTCACATTCATCTCGAGGTCCAGATCGCCGGCCGTGTACTGCCAGGCCTCAAGCGTCGGTGCGCCGGTCAGCAGCCGGTATTCGGTCGGCAGCTCGCTGGCATCGATCCTCAGGACCGACCCCTTGCTACTGGAAATCTCGTAGTCCACCTGCAGCGGACTGGTCACCTGCACGTAGCCCCTTTCCCCCTGCACCCCGAGCGGGCGCAGTTCGCCCGGACGCAGCACGCCGCCCCGGGCGCTCATCGGCTGCTCGAAGGTCACCAGCAGGGTCGAGCCGCCCAGCGCGGGACGCGCCAGGGGCACGATCAGCTCCCCGCCTTCCTGCCGCCAGTCGCGGCCCACGCCCTGGCCGGTCACCACGATGTTGCCGATGCCCTCGGGCACCTTGATCCGCCACTCGGAGGCCGGCGCCCCGACCACGAAGTAGTTCAGCACGACGCTGCCGTAGGCGACGCCCTCCCGCAGGGTGTAGAGATGGAAGACATCGGCCTGCACGCTCTGGCCGAGCGCCTCCACGCCCATGGTCGCCGCCCACTCGCCTTCGCGGATGCGGAAGGCCTGCTGCAGCCGGGCCATCTTTTTCGGGAAGTAGTCCACCGGCGTCTCGACCAGGCCGGACATCTCACCCGCCACGACCCGGTAACCCGGGGCCGCGGCCACCCCGAGGTAGCCCCGGGTCGACTTCGCCTCATCGTGGCGCAGGCGCTGGAGGACCCAGTCGCCCGTGGCTGCACCTTCGTTGCGTTCAAGCCGCAGGCTGACCAGTTGCCGGCCGGAGACCGCATCGCTGAAGAGGATCTTGAGTTCGCGGATGCCGTCCTTCGCCTCGCTCGCCAGGCTGTAGTCGGCGACACTCGCACCGGAAACTTCCGCCACGGCGAATCCCTCGGGGATTCCCACGGTCCACTCGCGGATCGGGGCTTCGCGGATGTCGAGTTCGAGGTCGGAAAGGATGCGCCGGTCGGTCTCGCCCATTTCATGAATGGTCACCTCCGCCACACCGACCTCCGGCAGCACCTGGTCCGCCGCCACCACGTAGCGGTAGTCGCCGGCGGGAAAGCGATAGACGAAGATCTGGCGCAGCCCCTCGGGGGCCGCACCGCCGGGAAACTGCGCCGGCGCAAGCTGCATCATCCCCTTGGTCTCGACCACCTCGAGCCGCACCGCCCCCTCGTTGGCGATGCGCACGTGACCACTGTGACGCAGCGAATCGACCGGGCGGAGGCGCATCGGCGAGGCCTTCACCGGGAAGGCCCCGAGCGCCGACTGCGTCCGCAGGACCAATCCCTCCTCGCCCTCGATCGGTCGGCTCAGCCGCACGTCGAGAAAACGCCCGCCGCCCTCCTCGCTCACGCTCCACCCGAGAACCGGGTCGCCATTCACCGCGAGCACCTCGCCGTCCCCCTCGATCGCGAACCGCAGCGATTCGAGCTTGCCCTGAAGCACCCGGAAATCGATCCGCGAGTGCTGGCGCAGCAAGCCGGCACCGACCCGCACCTCGGCCGTCTCGTTGGAGGAAAAGAACAGCGCGCCTTCATCCTCGCGCGCCCCGGCCTTCCACCGCATCGCACCCTCACCCGCGGCATTCAGAAACCCGAGCCACGCGCCATCGCTCCACTCCGGACGCACCGGCTGGGCGGCATCGAAGATCACCTTTTCACCGACGCCCTCCAGGCGCACCGGCACCACCACGCCGGCCGGCAGACGGAATCCGGTCGAGCGCCAGTCATTCGACTCGTTCACGGCGACATCGAAGCGCAAGCGCAACGGCACCGGCGCTTCGGTCACGCCGTTTCCAACCAGCTCGTAAACCCAGCGGTCGCCCCGCTGTGCGAGCTTCACATGCCAGCCCGCTCCGGAGATCCCGGAGGTCAGCGCGCCGCCGTCCAGCAATCCGATCGACGCCCCCTCCTCACGGACCCGCACCGATGCCGTGAGGGTGAAAGCAATGCTACCGCCATCCTTCGACAGCTTGCCCACGAGTTGCGGGTCCAGCAGTTCGAGCGGATCGCCGACGCTGCCCGACGGCACGACCTGAAGTCGCAAGGCGGGCGTTTCCAAACCGCGACCGAGGTAGCGCGACTTCACCCCCTCGGGCGTGTCGTCATCGAGGGCCAGCGAGCGCACCTCCACCACCTTGACCCGGAATCCCGCCTGCTCCTGCAGCTTGACCGATGAAGAGAACCCGACCGCCTCCCCCGGCCCCGGAATCATCGCACCAAATGGTGCCCGGCCTTCAAACTCATGGCTTCCCCGAACCTCGAAAACGAACTCTTTCGGTCCATCGACCAGCGGCGGCGCCACGAAGGGACGGTGCTCGCCGGGCACTCCCCAGGGATTGAGATCGAAGCGCGGCTGCCATGGCTGCGGTTGCGGAGCGGGCAGCGCCGGAAAGATGTCGAGAAAGCGCCGACCGTCGGACTCCGAACGCACCGACCAGGACTTCAAGGGCCCACCCTCCACGGCCTCGACCTCGCCCTCACCCGTCAACTCCAGGGTCAGCTTCTCCGGACGTCCCTGGTGGACCTTCACCTTGACCTGCATCTGCGACAGGACCTGATGGTCCCCGGCGGAAACCGTCGTCTCGGTCTCCACCGAGTAGAAGAGCGGGGCCTCCTGACGGACCTTGTCGACCGGCACCACCGCCATTCCCTCGCCGATGGTCTGGGCGGGTGCCGGGGCAAGCTGGGTCGCCACCAGCAGAATGAGATTCATCACGATCTTTTTCATGGTTCCATGGGTCTTCCTAACATGTGGTCGGCCGCAAAGCGGCATCTTCTTGGTAAAACTCGCGTAAATCATCTCAGCGTCTCGATCATCCGACGGAGCTCGGCCACCCGCTCGCTGCCGTCATACCTGGTGGCCACCCGGCCGATGACCGGCGCGAGTTCGCCGAAATCCACCGCTCTCGCCATTGGCGCATCGCGCAGCTTCTCCGCCGCCAGGGCGGCCAGAGTGGCGAGCTGCAGGCTTTCCGGAGCCTGATCGAAGGCCGGCGCATCGGACTCGTAGGGGATCGTCCAACTCCGCTCGACCATTCCGCCGCCCGCCGCATCGCGGAAGCGCACCCGCACCTCGCCGATCTCGCCGCGGCCCTGCGGCAGGACTTCCATCTGATAGAGCGCCACCCCGGCCTCCTCGGCGGCCATCTCGGCGGCATCCACCGTGTCGTCGCGGAAGTCCTCCTTCTTCAGGCGATGCTCCTCGAAGCCGATCAACTTGTAGTTCCCCACCCGATCCGGGTTGAAGACCACCTGGACCTTCACGTTCTCGGCTGCCGGACGGAAGGCCCCCGCCAGCTTGTTCGCGAAACCCTCGTCGGCCTCCGACGGGTGATCGACCACGTAGTAGCGGCCGTTGCCATTGCGGGTCAGCCGCTCCAGCAGCCGGTCATTCAGTCCATCCGCACCGAAGCCGGCGGCGTCGAAGGCGATGCCGTTCTGCCGCATGGTCTCGACCCGCGTGTTCAACGACTCGGGATCGGCGTCGCCGAGATTCGCCGCACCGTCGGTGAAGAGCACCATCCGGTTCTGCGCCCCGGGCACGAACTGACGCGTCGCCAGTTCCTCACCGAGAACCAGGGCCTGCTCGAGGTTGGTGCCACCTTCGGCCGGAACCTGACGCACGATCTCGTTCAACTGCGCGGCCTGCGCCCCGTCCAAGCGGTCCGCCAGCAGCCGCGGCGTCCGCGAAAATCCGGCGACCGTCACCTTGTCGCCGGGCTTCAGCAGCGAGGACAGTTGATCCACCGCCCGGGCCACGCCCTCGGCGCGGTCTTCGCGTTCCATCGAGCCCGAGTTGTCGAGCAGCAGCGTGAGGTTCAGCGGCACCGACTGCGCCCGCCCCGAGGCACCGGCCCGCACCGCGATGCGCAGCAGGTTGCGCTGCGGAAAGGCCGGATGCGCCGCCTGCTCCATCGCGCAGGCCACCGGCTCACCATCCGAGGGTGCCGGGTCCCCGTAGTCGAAGGCATTGTAGAATTCCTCCGGACGGACCCCTTCAGGATCGGGCCGCTCGCCCCGCTCCAGCGCCGCCTCCGCGAGCTTGAAGGAGGCATCGCTCACATGCAGCGAAAAGGTCGAAAACGGATCCTCGGAAGCCGCCACCTCGGCCATCAGGTCGAGGGTTTTCGAAAGGTCGGGTTTCGGAAGAGCTTCAGGAGCCTCCTCGATTGCTTCGTTGCCGCGGGAATAAACGACGCCCTCGTTGCGAATAAGTTGCGTCAGGACCTTCCGCTTCTCCTCGACCAAATCTTCCTGGCTGCGAACCGCTTCGCGCAGTTCCTGCATCGCCCGCTCCTGCCTTTGACTTTCCAGTTCGGCCCGCCGCTGACGATACGCATCACCCACCGCATCCACCACCTTCCTTGCCAGTCGCTCATCGTGATCGCGATATTCGATCTCGATCAAATCCGTGCCCTTTACGTTCTCCACGTCCAGATTCTTCTCCAACTCACGGATCAGGTCCGCCTCGCTTTTTCCGGTCAGTTCGCGCAGGCCGCCGAGTTCGATGGCCTTCCGCAGCGTCTTCTGCGACTTCATCACCTCGAACTCCGTAGGGAAAAAGGTGGGAGATCCGGCTGCCGCGTCTTTCGTGACATAGCCGGGCAGGACTTCAACCCCGGGCGCCTTGGGGCGCACCTGCACCACGCTCCTGCCGCGGTGGCGCCGATCAAGCGACAGGAAGCCGGGGCCTTCGACCTTGGCCTCCTCGTGGACGACCACCGGATTCTCCGAAACCCGACGCTGCATCTCTTCGGCGATGAGCTTCACTTTCAGTTTTTCCAGAAGACTTTGGGCGGACTCGAAATCCGACTTTGCATCCTCAAACGAGTAACGAGCGATCCCATGGGTCACGGCCTCGTCCATTTCCTTGTCCTTCTTGATCCTCAACCGTTCGGACTGCTCTTTCACCAGCTCAAGTTGGCTTCGCAGCTTCTCACGGAGGGCGACGACACCCTCTTGTGTCTGTGCTTCCAGACGCTCGACCTCGACCTTCCGCTCCTGCATCTCGGGATGACCTGCCGCCAAGCCCTCCAACCTGGCTGCTTCAAGCTTTCTCTTGGCTTCCAGGAGCTTCGGATGGGTCTCCTTGATGACGTTCTCGGGCAAATTGAGACCCGCCGCATAGGTCGTGAGCTCATCCCCATCGTAGCGCAACAGCGTATCGATCTGGCTCTCGAGCTTGATCTTCTCGGACTCCAGCTCCGCATACTTCTCAGCCGCAGCCAGAGCCTGACGTTCCTCCGTGTATCCTCCGGCACCTCGGGAAACTCCGGAACTTCGCTCCGAATCCGCCGGCGCCGCCTCCTCCCACGCCGCATCGACCTGCGCCAGAAGCTCGGCACGGGTGCTGTCGTAGGCCGCCTTGTAGTAGTCGCTCTTCGCCGCGTCGACCTTCTCCATGCCCCGGCGTGCGGCCTTGTTGTAGGGATCGACCCTGAGCACATCCTCGTAGGCCTGCTTCGCCTCGTCGAATTTCCCGAGTTCGTAATTCCCCCCGCCTTCGTAGAGCTTCCGCCGGACCTCATCGACCCTCTCCGCTTGCCCGCCGGCCAGCGCCGGATTCGCCCGGACCGGCTGATCGGCAGCGCCCGCTTCCCCGCGATCTCCACCATCGGAATCGAAATCCTTGAAGCGGAACTCATACATGTTGTCGTCACCCGCGTGGATCTCTCCCTCGAACCCGCCTGCTGCCGCCCCGCTTTTCGCCGCCAACCCTTTCGCCGCCTCATCCACCCATCCCGCCTCGCGCTTCTTCAGACCGAGGAGCGAGTCCTCCGCCGGGGCGAAAGGATCGACCGGCAGCGCATCCCCCTTCACATCCCCGAGAATCGGCGAGCCGTGGTTCACGAAACCCTCCATGTCCGTCACAGGGCCGGAACCCTCGCCGGAAACCGGCGCCCCGGCTTCCCGCTGGTCGAACAGCCGGCCCAACATCGGAACATCTCCCGCTTGCGGCGATCCACCGCCGCCACCGCCGCCCCAGCCGGCGCCGAAATCCTCGTCTGCTTCAGAAAAAAACGTCACCGCATCCTTCGCCTCGTCCGGCACCGGAATCGCACCCGGTGAAACGGTATTCGCCGCGATGGCTTTCGACACGCTCGATGAAGGCGCGGCCGGCTTGGCGGGCTCGAGTGTCGGTTCGGGACGGTTCAGGATGGCATCGATCGAATCCCGGGTGACCGCCTGATCGCCGGACCGCAGACCTCCGGTCAGGAGATTCGACGGTTCATTCACCGGAGGCGGAGTGGAAGCAGCCTGCGGCAACCGGATCGGCTTCGGGGTTCCCTCGATCAACTCCTTTGGCAGCACCTCCCGGCCGCGTGACTCGGCTTCGGCTTCCGCCACCTCCATCAGGTCGATCATTTCGCCGCTCGGGGCGGAATAGGACACGACCGCCGATTCCATCCGCGCCATCGACTTCTGCTGCCGCAGCACCATCGGGGCGCTCAGGCCGCCGAGCACCACCAGCAGCACCAGCACCGCGGCGATGGCGAGGAGCCTGCGGCGGACCGCGCGACCCCGGTCGCGCTTCTTCCGCCGACCCTCGGGCGCGTCCAGCCTCACGCACTCCTCTTCCTCATCACCCAGCACCTCCAGCACCTTCGCCCGCTTCTCATCCGGCAACTGCCACGGCTCGTCGGGCTTCTCGCGGATCAAGCCATCCAGCATCCTCATCCGCCTCGCAAAGAGGGCCACCTCGGGATCCTTGGCGCAAAGCTGCTCGAGTTCCGACGCCTCGAAGGCCGAGGCCTCGCCCAGCACCCACGCGACGATCCGAGCCTCCAGCGCCTCGTCGCCCACCGCCCGCAGTGGCTTGTTGGAATCTTCGCTCGTCATTCTCTCAATCGAAATTCGTCCTTCATCCCTCGGGGCCTTCCACTCCCATGCGCCGCAGCGACGCCCCCAACCCCTTGAGCAGGTGATGGAGCTTGTAGCCGACGTTGCCGACCGAGAGGCCGGTCTGCTTGCTGATCTGCTCGTATTTCAGGTCCTCGCCGTATTTCAGAAGCAGCAGCGTGCGGTCGTCGGTCGACAACTCGGCGATCAGCATCCGCACCGCTCCCGCCGCCTCCATCCGCGCCAGCTGGTCGGTCGGTCCGGCCTCGATCGCCCACTCGGGCGATTCTTCGCTGGAAACCTCGCGCTTGTGGTCACGCAGGTGGTTGAGCGCGAGATTGCGCACCGTCCGGAAAAGCCAAGCCCGCGGATTCGCCACCTCTTCCCAGTGGGAGTGCAGCCGCAAAAATGCCTCCTGCACGATGTCCTCGGCCACCTCGCGGCGCCCGAGGATGCCGTGGGCAAAACGCAGCAGCGGACTCTCTTCGGCCTCGAAGACTTCGCGGAGGCTGGTTTTCTCCGTCTTCATGGGGCCGAAGGAAAGCACCGCGCTGGGTTCAGCGGCTGCCGGTGCAGGATTCATTACGGAATGAAATCATCTCTCTTCTAAGGAAACGACACATCAGCATGAAAATTCTTGGCGTAATTCTTTGAAATTGTGACCGGCGAGGACTGAAACACCGCCCACGGCTCCCGCGGTTTGACGCTTGCGCCGGCCCTTCCGGGCCTCAAGGATTCGCCCGCGCTCCATGTATTTGCTGAAGAAGGTCTTCCAACTCCGGGACAAGTCGAATCCCGACATGGAAAAGCCATTCCTCGAACACCTCGAGGATCTGCGGGCCATGATCACCCGCGTCGTCCTGACGCTGCTCATCGCCACCATCGGCTGCTTCGTGCTCCAGGAGCGGGTCATGGACATCCTGCGCAAGCCGGTCGAGGACGTCTGGGCGACCCACGTCCAGACAACCCTGCCGGAAACCATCCAGGTCGAAGACTGGGAGACGGCGAAGGATGCGCTCAATGGCGCGCTCGGGCTCCCCGAAGGTGAGCGCGAGGCCTACCTCGCCAACTTCGACGAGCCGGTCCGCAAGCTCGTCCCCGCCATGGCCCACCTGAGGGCGGCCAGCAAGCTGCCCGAGGAAAGACGCGGCGGCTACCTCGATCACCTCGCTGCCAGGGACCCGGATCTCCGCAAGACCATCGACGAGCTCATCGAACTCGGCACCGATCCGGTCGGTGAACAACGCCTTTCCATGATGTCGGCCCTCAAGCCGACCGAGACCTTCATGCTGTCGATGAAACTCGCGTTCTTCGCCGGCATCGTCGTTTCCTTCCCCTTTCTTCTGTTTTTCATCCTGCAGTTCGTGCTCCCGGGCCTGCACACCCACGAACGCAAGATCCTGTGGCCCTCCATGCTCATCGGCTTCGGGCTGTTCCTGTTGGGAGTGCTGTTCGCGTACTACGTCGTCCTTCCCCGGGCACTGGCCTTCTTCTTTGAATGGGACCAGGGGCTGAACGTGGCCTCCGACTGGCGGATCGGCTGGTACATCGGGTTCGCGACCCAGTTCACCCTGCTCTTCGGCCTCTCCTTCGAACTCCCGGTGGTGATCATGGCCCTGGTGAAGATCGGACTGCTTAGCTACGAGATGATGAGCCGCACCCGGTCCTACGCGGTGCTGACCGTGGTCGTGCTCGCCGCCGTGATCACGCCCACCGGCGACCTCATCACGCTCTCGCTGATGGCGGTGCCGATGTACATCCTTTACGAAATCTGCATCCTCCTCGCCTGGCTCGACCGCCGCAAGGAGAAGCGCGCCGAAGCGGAGGAGGAAAAGGAACGCCTTGAGCGGCTTCTCAAGGAACCGGACATGGAGGAAACCGAGGCGGGCGAGGAAGAGGACACCGGTGACGATCTCTCCGACGAATCACTCTACGGCGACCACGACCACGACCGTGCCGAGGACGACCTCCTCGACCGCGATCCCTACGACCCGTATGATCCGGACGAAATCGACGATCACGATCCCTACGATGACGATCCGCCGGACCGGGATTCCCGCTAGCATCCTCCACTCCCACTCGGCACCCTGATGAACTCGATGACCGGATTCGGCCGCGGCTCGGCCAGCAACGACCAACTCGGCGCCACGATCGAGATTTCCGGCGTGAACCGGAAGCAGGCGGAGGTCGTCGTCCAAGGCGTCCGCGACGAACTGGAGAACCGGGTCCGCAAGACGGTCCTTTCCAAAGTCTCACGCGGGCGGCTTCAGGTCGTCGTGACGCTCGAACGCCCCGAGGGCGCCGCAGGAGCCATCGACATCAACTCCGCGCTCGCCGAACAGGTGGAGCAGGCCTTCACGGAACTCTCCGCCAGGCTGGGCCGCCCGCTGGAGGTCACTCCGGCGGACCTGATCAAGATCCCCGGCCTGGTCCGCTTCGAGGAAAGCGCCCCCGAGGCCGCCGTGGCCTGGGAACTGATCGGTCCCGCGCTCGACGAGGCCATCGCCCAGCTTCTCGAGATGCGCCGAGCCGAGGGGGCCGACCTCGCCGCCGACCTCCTCGACCGGCTGTCACGACTCGAAAGCCTGCGCGACGAGATCGCGGTTCTCGCCCCCCGGCGCCCCGAACGCTATCGCGAGGTTCTGCTCAAGCGACTCGCCGACAGCGGCCTCGAGATCAACCTCGACGACGACCGCGTCCTGCGCGAGATCGCGCTCTTCGCCGACCGCTGCGACATCAGCGAGGAAACCACCCGGCTCGACGCCCACTTCAAGCGTTTCCGGGAGTATGCCGCCTCCGAGGAGCCTGCCGGCCGCCCCCTCGATTTCCTCTGCCAGGAGATCCACCGCGAGTTCAACACCATCGGCTCGAAGGCCTCCGACTCCGCGATCGCGCAGCATGTCGTCGCCGCCAAGACGGAGCTCGAGAAGATCCGCGAGCAGGTGCAGAACGTGGAGTAGCCCAAAGTTCCCCGCCGTCGCCCTCCGGGCTATGGCGGGCAGGCAAGTTCGAAGAGCCAAGTTCCAATGCTTTGTTGCGATCCGTCACCCACCGCCCAATCACAGCCCCAACGGGGCGACAGATACCAGCCCGGGGTGAAGCTCCGGGCCTCCAGACCACCGGCGCCAGCCGCACTTTTCAGATCAGGTCGCAGACCTGATTCCTTCCCCACGGTGCCCCGGGGATGAAACTTGGAAGTTCCCACTTGGCACTTCGTGCCGTCAGCGGAATACCGTCACGGCACAGGCATCGGAGAGCACCTACCTCTGACCCGAAAGCCCCGTGACCGTATTGTTGGTGGTGTCTCCCCGCACCTCCCCAAAACTGGAGACAACATTACCCGTTGTTCCCTTGGCCAAGGTGATCGAGTACTCGGTATGATTGATGATTGTGGAGTTCTTTGCCGTGACGAGAATCGTGCGTTCCTCCCCCGTATCAAGCGGGCCCGGGTGGCGATTCAGGGTGATGTGATGATCGCGACCACCAATCTCCATAATGTTGTGATCCCCGGTAGCATGTGGTGATGGCAAGATCGTCCACTCGGCCTTCGTGCCCGATCGATTGAGGCGATAGTCGGTAAGAGGACCGAAGGAAAAGTCCCCCGCGCAGTTGGAAAGTTGCCCGCCGTCTGGAAGATTGTAGCCGACCCACTCACAATACTGGACCCTGCAATTCCTTACGATCGCATCCTTCCCCAGATAGAGCCTGATGCCTCCACGCATCTTGGTCACCATGCAGTTTTCCACGGTGACACTCTTGGCAGGCGCATACATGCGAATCCCATCTTCGGAGAGCGAGTGAACGCCATTCCTTGGGAGTGGGATGTTGCCCCAGCGGGGGATCTTGTAGTCGGTGCGCTTGGGCAGGTCGTGGTCTGCCTTCTCCTCGTAGAGCTCGGTCGTTCTCCGGACCCGGCCCTCGATTCGAGTGTTCTTGATCACGTTGTGGTCAGCCGTTTGCTGAAGCACGATGCCATGACCAAACGAGCGCATCTGTAACTCGATCTTGTCGAGAATGTTGTGATTCCCGGTAATCAGGATCCCTGAGCGCTTGTCCAATCCGAAAATCGCATCCCGACCAATGCCATAGTAGCTGCCATATCCGTAGGGAAATGAACCCCGTGTCGTCATCTTGAGCCCCTCCAAGCTGTTGTGGTCCCCCTCAATACGCATCACCGGAGCCCTCAATCCGTTCGCCAGGTTTTCCCTGTCCTGGTTGTAGGCGCTGAAATCGGTGACTTCCTGAAGGCCATTTCTGTAGGTGTCTTCCACTTCACCGCCGATGATCCGGTTCCCATCTCCCGTCACGACGATGTAGCTCTCATTGACCTCGCCGACGGTGGCATTGATGTGCACATCCGTGAGATCGATCCTGTTGTTCGATCCGGCGATCACAATCCGACGCGCTTTTGCGGGCAAATCACCGATGTCGTATTTCCCCGGGGACAACTTGATGGACTGCCCGCTCTTGCTCGCCGCTTCATTCAACTCTCCCAGGGACTCGATCTTCTCCTCACCGGCAGCCAGGTGCGCCAGCGCTGCCAGAAAGAAACCAATCATGAAGGACCTCCTCATTGCTTGCCGATGATGGATTCCGAAACGCAGTTTCCCTTCAAGGCTTGTCTTCCATGAAGACATCGATTCCTGCGATCTGAACGGTGTCGTAGCCGGCATTGTCGGCGGGTCCGCAGTCGAAGCGGAAGCGCAGCAGCACCGGTCCGTCGCCGGACGGGATCCTGACCTGGTGGCCCGTCCACTTCTTGCTGCGGATGGTGGCCTCATGGCAGCCACGGTAGTCGCCGTCGGGCGCACCAACCGGCTTCCATTCGACCGTCAGAGCAACCCCGTCGCCGAGCCCGGTCGCGCTGCGGGTGGAGAAGCTGATGCCGTCGGCGCCCGTGAGATCCGCCGGCAGTTCGAACAGCAGGGAACCCCTGAGACCGTTCTTCCACACCGGGTGGAGGGTCCAGACGCGAGACTTCTCCCCTTCTTCAGGCTGCCCGGAACCCGCCCTCAGGAAGGCCCCGGTGTCCTCCTCCGCCCACAGCGGTCGAATGTCCTGTCCCCGCATCTGGATCGCGAGCGGTGGAAGGATCCGCATCAGCTTCGGGAAATCGGGGGCAAGCGTCATCCGATTGTCGGACATCACCAAAGAGGCGGCATCGACCTCATCAGACAGGTCGAAGACGGCGGTCAGGCCGGAACGCTCGTCGCGGATCTCGTTCCCCGAAATTCGGAGTTCCTCGCTGGATCGGATCACCACCGGCACGGCTTCCGTCCCGTCCTCCCGGCCCGCCTCGATCGAGTTGCCGCGGATCACGCCTCCTTGAATCCCGGAGAGATCCATCGCGGCGGCGGGCCATCCGCTGAAGGTGTTGCCTTCGATCCGGATGTTCCTGGCCCACGCATTCCGGCCGTTGATGCGGACGCGGATCGGGTTCTGGCCGGTGTCGCGGAAAGTGTTGTTGCGGATCACGGTGTTGGCGGGAAACGGACCCTCGTAGAAGGAGCCGATCTCGTTGCCGAGCCAGACGCCGGAGCCGCCGACGCCGTCGATCGTGTTTCCCTCGAACAGGCCGCCAGGGCTCCGCGCCAGCAGGGCGTGCCGCCGCTGGGCGAGGAAGCGGTTGTTGCGGACGATGTAGCCCTGGCCGCAGGCATCGAGATTGTAGAGGCCGGTGAAACGCAGCTTGTCGGGACCGCCAGGAAAGAGATTCCCGCCCTGGTGCAGGGAGAGACCGGGGATCGGGCGGTCCAGCGTGATGATGTTCCACTTCTCCGTGCGGTTCGCATGTTTCCCGCTGGGTTCCACCGACAGCACCTTCAGCCCCCGGACGACCGTGCCGGGAACCGGCGTGTAGGCCATCAAGCGGTCGCCGACTCTCGGCGAAAAGGCGACTTCGGCGATCAGATAGCGGTTGTCCCCGAGATCCTCCTTCACCCAGTAGGGGCAGACGGAGATGTTGATCGAATCGTCCATCATGCCCTCCAGCGTGCAGTCCTCAATGATCGGGCCGACCCGGTTGTGCTTCACGTGGAAGCCGTCCTTGATGCTGGTCACCAGATGGGTCGTGCCGGGGCGGAGGCCGATCTTCGCTCCCTTCACATGAACCCGACCGTGGTTGTCGGAAAAAGAATGGTTCATCCCGAACTTGCCGCCGTGGATCGTGTAATCCACGAGCCGGATGTCGGTGCTCCGCTCCACCTTGATTAGCGCCCCGTGTCCGCCATGGTGCAGACCGAAGACGAAGTGGTCGCCTGGGGCGATATGCGTGAAACTCTCCGCCCGGAGGTCGACCCGAAGCAGCCGCTTGGAGCGATCCATCTCGCCGATGTTCTCGATGTGATCGATCGGTCCCGGCTTGATTCGCCGCGCGTCCGCCTCGAGCGTGAATCCGACCTTCTGCCATGCCCTTTTTTCAAGCTGCTCACTTAGCTCGACCGGGTTGGCGTAGCCGTCGTGAATGCGCAGCACGAAGGTTCCCTCTTCAGGCGCGACCTCAATGATGTCGCCCTGGGTGAAACTCAACGGATCACAGTCGAGAATGAAGCCGCGCATGGTGATGCCGGCGCAATCGCTGATCCGGAGAAAGCCGTTCCACGGGTTGCCGATGATCTCCGCGCCGTTGCCCTCGAGCGCGATGCCGGAGACCCCGGCGAGGGCCAGGATCGCGTCGCCGGACTGCCGGGCGAAGCGATAGCTCTTCTTCTCGAACACCACCCTCGATCCTGGCCCGGCCTCGATCGCAGCCGCCAGCGCCCGGCGTGCCGCAGGCGCGTCATCCGTCTTGCCGTCGCCAACCGCGCCGAAGTCCGCGACCTTGAACTCGGCGGCATTCGCCGAAATGATGTGGAAAGCGACCAGCACGACCGCCCACCGGAACACTCGGCAGGTCGTGATCGTTTGCAGGGAGAATAGAGATGATGCGCGCATGGGCATGAAGTGGCCTGCCACGTTGGTTTCCGGGCAGGCTCGGGAGGCTCCGGGCTAATCAGCGTTCGTCCGCCGCCGCGACCGGAACATCCACGGCCTTCCAGCCTTTCGGAAGCGAAAGTTTCGACCCGCCCCCCCGCGTCCACTCCACCACGATGTCGCCATCCGCCGTCGGGAACGAGCCGCGGCACCTCTCGAGAGGATGCTCCGGTATCATGAATGCAACCGTCTTCGCCCGGTGGTCGATCTGGCGCAGACCGAGGATGTCCCGCCGGAGGACGACCGCCGCGTGGGACGCGAAGCCGTGGTTGCACGAGGCCTGGGGCTTGTCGTGCTCCCACAGGGTGCCGGTGGTCTCCGCCATCATGAGCCAGTAGCCGATGGCCTCGTCATGGATGCGGGCGGCTTCGCCGTAACGGGACAGGATCTCGATCCGCAGCACGTTCCCGGGAAGCTGGTTGCAGGGAAAGATCTCGGGATGCGCCTTGGACTCGCGACGCGACGGGCCGAACTCATCGACCAGGGTCTTCCAGAGCTCCGGGCGCGCCTCTGGCGTGGTGGTATCGAAGAAGAACGCGTAGTACTGGCAGACCTCGGTCCGTTCCGGCCGAACTTCGAGGCTGCCGTCCGGGAGCCGTTTGGCGTGGTCCCGGTAGAAGGTGCCGTCGAAGGACTGCTCGTTGATCTTTTCGCGGAGCGAAGCCGCCTTGGTGGCCCATGTCTCGTTCCGGTAGACCCGCGATGCCGCATTCAGCGCGGCGGCGTAGAGCATGTTCGTCGGGTAGTTCACGTCCTGAACCAGTTCGTTGGCCTTCGACCACTCGACGAAGACCCACTCGTCGAGTTTCTCCAACAGGCCATCGGAGTTTTCGTAGCCGGCGAAGAACTTCAGCAGCGCATCGACCTTCGGGCGCAAAAGGTCGATCAGCTCACGATCACCGGTCCGGGCGAGGTATTCCTCCAGCTCGAGAAGAAACCACAGCGACCAGTTCGGGATGTAGTTTCCCTGGTAGGGGTCGGACGGATAGCACATCGGCAGCATGCCGGGGACCAGTCCGGGAAAGGTCTCCGGTTGGGCGTAGTTCTCGAGGAAGTTCCGTTCCACGGCGGATGCCCCGGTCAGGTCGGCCTCGACACGCCCGGTGAAAAACGAGTCGCACAACCAGCCGGCTCGCTCGCGACTCGGGCAGTCCATGTAGATGTCGGTGGCGTTCTGCCGGAAGGTCTCGCGGGCGGCCTCGAAGATGGCATCGAAGCGCGGGTCGGAAGAGGCGAAGGTCGCGCGGTCGGCGTGCGGATGGCTCAGTTCCCGCAGATAGCTGCGCTCGACGGTGACGGCGGCGTCCAGCGCGTGCAGTTGGAGGTATCGAAGCGTGTACGGCTCGAAGGTCTCGATTTCATGGGTACCGACGGAAAGGTCGATCTGCACGGCATTCACACACTGCATTCGGTGCGGGTCGACGTCCTTCAGGGGCCCACTCCGCAATTCGTCGAAGGTGGCCAAGAGACGCGTCGGCTTCTCCACCCGCAGCCGGAGCCCGATGAACCCGCTCAGGTTCACCCCGAAATCGTGCAGATGGAACCCGCCCGCCTCGATCGCCGTGTCCGGTGTTTCCTCCTTCAGTTCCGTGGTCTTCAGCGAACTCATCAGATGGTCGGGCCGGGCCTCCAACTCGGCGTCCGGAAAGTCGCCGAAACCCGACGGATGGAATCCGTAGTATCGGCGTTTGGGCGCCTTGCCGAGCAGCTCGAAGCGGCCGCCGGCAACCACCTTCGAATCGATCACCTTGAACTCGGGATACGGGACGCCGCGTGCGGTAAGCGGAACGACCGGCGTTTCCTTGAGCGCCAGAACCCCGCTGTCCCACTTCCTCTTCGTGCGCCATGCCTGCCAGCCTGGGGCCGGCCGGAACACTTCGATGAAGGTCCGCTGATAGCTGTAGCGCGGCACCTTGCGCACCACCGCAGGGTGAAGGTCGATGGCTTGGAACGCCCTGGTGGTCGCCAGCACCTTGCCACCGCTCACCACCTCCGCCTGCAGGAAGGGCGGCTGTTTGACCATGTAGTAGCTGCGAGCAACGCTGGCCCCCACCTCGATGCCGATGACGGTCGGTCCGCCTTCCGACAGCGGCTTGATCGGCCACTCGTCGATTCGGAAATGCCCGTGCCCGGCGCGGGCCGGTCCGTGGCCGAGAAACTTGCCATCGACGGTGGCCCGGTAGAGTCCTGAGGTGGCGACGCGCAGGACAGCATCTGCGGGAACCTCATCCAACACCACCCGGAAGCCGATCCTTCGGTTCAAATCGTCGCCGCCGGTATCTGGCCAATGGGGCATCGCCTTCCGGAACGAGGTGGCGGTGGCTGGTGTCAGGAAGATGCCAGACGCGATGGCTAACCACAGAAGTCGAATCATGAGTAAACAGGTCGGGAAGTGGAAGTGACGGAATACAGCACCTGCCACCGGCAGAAGCGCCAGCTTCATGAACTACGGAGCGCAGAGGCCGGGTGGATCAGTAGCCTGCATACTCGTAGCCAAGTCGATAGAACACGCGGGGCCCGTCGAAGCCCGGAGTGTCGTCATCGTAGTCGAGCGACTGGTCCGCAGCCTTATGGTCGATGACGACCGGATCCGGCCAGGTGAGCAAGTTGTCCGAACGTTGGACGGTGTATTTCCGGCCCCGCTTGGCCTCGAATTGCAGGCGGTTCCCGGAGGGACCGGCAATCTCGATCAACGAGAGGAAAGGGAGATCCAAGCGGTCGGTCGCCGATGTGCCCGCGACGGCTTCGAGGATGTCCGTGACGCCGTCGCCATCCTGATCGGACGACGCGTCGGCAGACGAGTAAGGATCGAACCCGAAGATCGACTCATCGGCGTCGCTCACGCCGTCGCCGTCCGAGTCCGGGTCGAGGAAGTTCGGGATGCCGTCTCCATCAAGGTCGCCGCTGCCCTCGACGCTATCGGCGATGCCGTCTCCATCCGCATCGGGATTCTGCGCGACCAGCGGAACCGGTGCAGCGGTGGTGTCGTCCAGCGTCGCGTAGGACACAACCTGCGGGAAACCATCGTACTGCGCGTCCTCGCTGACTTTCCAAGCCTCGGCCGTGAGTTGCTGGGCTGTTCCGTTGAAGCGGAGGATGCCGAAACCGTCGCCCTGTCCGATCTGCTCCAGCTCCGCTCCGGCGGCGACCTCGGCATCGGTGAGCACGTATCGGATCCGCGTGGGGATCGTGGAGAAGGCTTCGTCTCCGGGATTGGCGACCGCGAGCATGGTGAAGGGGTTCCCGAAGAAGTCGCGAAAGCCGCCGACGTGGCCCGGCGCGCTGCCATCAGCCGGAGCGAGCTGGCGAACGCCGTTGCCGGGGATGAACCAGCGCCAGAAGACGTTGCCACCGGGCGGTGCGCAGAACTGGTAGGGGCCGTTGTGGTAGTGCCCGTCGGGGATCGCCTGGCCCGTGTTCGAGTCGTAGGTCCAGCCGAGCCGCGAGAAGGTGCAAAGGTGCTGGTCGCCGGAGAGGATCACCGCGCCGTTGGCGCCGAGCATGCGAATGATGTCGTTGCGTTCGTCGGTGTAGATCGCGTTGGGGTCGATGTCGTAGTTGAAGGTGCCGGCTCCGGTGAGGGACATGGAGGAGTAGATCGTCTGCGCGACCACGCACTTGCGTTTGCCGGGCATGGGAGTGCAGGCCCAGTCGCGCAGGTGCTCGAGCTGGATTTCGCCGAGGAAGGTTTCCGGGTAGTCGGTCTCGGTGGTGTTGGTGCCGCGCTTGAACTTCCGGTCTTCGAGGATGAAGAAGCTGACATCCCCGTAGTCGAAGGCGGTGTAGTAGTTGCTCAGTCCGGTGCGTGCGCTGGGGGTTGGCTCAAGGGTGTCCGGGTTGTGCGCGGTCATCGTTCTCTGGACGAAGTTCTCGAGGAAATCGAAGGACCGCTGAAAGCCTCCGTTGGCCGGTCCCTCGGTGTTGCCGAGCCGGTCCTGGCCGAAGAGATCCGGCTGGTAGACGTCGTGGTCGTCGGTTTGCAGGATGCTCGGGTATTGCGAGGTGAGCGGCTGGAAGGCCCAGTGCCAGAGGAGGAATTTGTAGAGGTAGTCCTCGGCCGGGGTCGCGGAGAAATCGGTCTGGGTCGGACGGGTTTCGTAGATTTGGTCGCCGGTGAAGAAGAGGATGTCGATGTCCTTCGACCCGGCCTGGCTGACCTGGAAGTCAAAGGGGAACCAGCAGTTGGCGGGTAGCCATTTTGGGATCGGCACCTCGCCAGCTTGGGGGACGGCATTGGGGGTGTTGGCATTCCGGCCCATTGTTCCGGTGCAGGAAAAGGTCGCGGCGTCGACGGTGTCGCCTGGAGCCGGTTCGGCTTTCACGGTGAAGGGGTAGAGGTAGGTCTGGCCGTCGGCATCCGAGAGCACGGCACGCATTTCATGACCCTGGGTGGTATCCCACCCCGGAAACTCGAACAGGTGGTGGTAGCTTTCGCTGGTGATGGCTTCGTCCGCCGTCAGCGCCAGCCAAGTGGTATCAGGTTGCTGCTTCTCGATGCGCAGGGTGACGTTGGCGGGGACGCCGCTGCCATAGACGCTCAGCGGGATGGCCTGCACGCCCACCTTGAGCTTGCCGGCTGCCGTGCTGTAGAGCGTGCCTGCGACCGGGCCGAAACCACGGCCGCTTGCGACCGACCATTTGCTGCCACGCTTGTACCACCGCTGGAACGTTACATCCCCGCTGGATGCCCCACCCTGGGAAGCGAGCGCGATATTGCCGATGAGCAGGTGGGGATCGACACCGGTCAGCTCGACCGCTCCAAGCAGGGTCGACTCATCCGCAGACCAGGCACTCAGGCGCAGTGTGTAGTCGGAGCTGGGTGCCACATGGATGCCTTCCAGCAGCAAGACGAGATCCGCAGCAGTAGCGAGCGGCGTCATGGTGAATCGGGTTTCCGCTCCAGATAGGGCGACGGGATGAACGATCGGCGCGAAGTCATTCATGTCACGGAAAGACAGGGTGTTGCCACCGTTGTAATCGACGGCCGCGATGATGCCCGCACCCTTGCCGGGTGTGCCGCAGATCAGGGAAGCACCTTTGTAGTTCAGGTGGCCCTGGCCGCCGCCGATCAGGAATCCGCCAAATCCGGCCGTGCCGGCATTGGTGAAGGACAGGCGGGTCTTGAGTGAAAAGTCCTCGGTGCCGATCCCAAGCTGGTTGCCAAGCTGATGCACCGTCTTGGTCTGGACGAACTTCGAATTGTCGCAAACCAGAGCACCGTCACGGACCGACCAGTCCTGCATCCGGTTCGCCCAGTGATCGGGGCCGAGCCAGCGCCGCTCGGGCAACCCGTCCCACGCCGACCAGTCGCCGAGAACCTCGAACTCACCACTGTCCGGCATGACGATCGGGGTGCCGTCACTCCAGTCGGTGAAGAAAGGCGGCGCGACTGCTGTCTGCAGCATGACCTGATCCACCCGGGCGAATTGGCCGACATCATCCGTGTTGAATTCCAGCCACAGCTGCCGGCCTTCGCTGGCGGGGGCAACTGTGCCGATTGATACAAACGACTCGCTTATATAGTTGGCTCCGGGATCGCCGGTCACAGCACCGGAATAAATGACCGTCTTCGACCCGGACAGCGTGTCATCACTGGTCGTGAAAAGGTGAACCTCCAGGGTGTCTCCCGCGACCCAGCCAGCGAAGGTGCCCCAGTCGAAGCTCAGAGTAAATCTGTCGTCGGCCTGCACGATGTAGCCCGTGTTGAGCAGCCCTCCCTGGATGGTGGTATTGCCGCCGTTCGCCCCAATGGCCAGCGCGTGGGAGCCATCGGAGACTGGGGTATTGTTACGGCTCAGGAGTTGGTCGATGGGAAAAGTCCCGACACCTGTTCCAGTGGTCCACTTGCCCGGGGTTGCGTTGTCGGCAGCCAGCTCTGCGCCTGCCGCATCAAATTCAAAGCTACCGTTCCCCTTGGCGAAGCTGTCGTCGACAATGACGGTCTGCACCTTGCCGTTGAGGGCGAGGCCGTCGAGGTTGTGCCTCGAATCGAGCGCGCCGCTGTTGAGGTTGATGGTGAAGCTCCGGGTTTGCCCCGGCCCTATCACCACGGGATCGTCCAGCGGCACATCGATCGAGGTCAGGGCCGTATTGACAGTGACCGGAGATCCCGCCGTGGCACCTGCCTCCTGAAAGAAGAAGATCATCGCAGCCTGGTCGAAGAAATCCACCGTGAGGCTGTCCACCGTGATGCTCGACAGGGCGTCTGCCGTCACTGTGAACGAGATCGGAGCATTGCCGTTTGAGCTGGGATCCGCTCCCGTGCCCGCACTCGATGCGGGCCCCCACGAAGTGTAATCGGCAGACGTCGGACGAGGACTGGGCACGGATGATCCGTCGAAATAGTTCGCTCGATGAAGGAAAATCACCTGCTCGCTTGCTCCACCTTCGGTGGCCCCGCCAAAGCCGAAGCCGTCATGGACATCATTCGGCACCGCCCCTGGTCCGAAATCGGTGAATGAGCCGTTGAACGCAAGTCCCGTGACCGAGGCACCCGATGAAACGTTGCTGGAAGCGAGACGCGCAGCGGAAGTGGTGCCCGCATTAAACGTCCATTCGGCGATGACGTCGGCCTGGAGAGGCACCACCGCCAATGCGGCAAGCCAGCAGATCAGAGAAGCAATCCTTAGGTTCATGGTGGGTTTCGGGAACAGGGATTAAAACGCTATGCACTTCCAAGAGCGGATCACGCCGCGAACGGTGCCAGCAGGCCGGGAAGATGGGAGCTGTGGCGCGAAGCCATGGGACAGACTGGTGACGGCGATTCTTGATCACCATCGTCAGGTAGCCCTTGCGGCGAGGCGGCAAGGGCAGGCCTGAATTTTATGGGCGATCGCTGGCTCGGGCCCGCGAGATCACGAAAATGCCGCTACCTGCGACGACGCAGGGCAACCGTCAAAGCGGCAAGACCGAACAGCGCGATCGCATCCGGCTCGGGGACCGCGACAACCGAACCGTTGAGGATGATGTCGTCCAGGGTCAAACGCGTATCGAGCGCCGAGCTGTTGATATTGATGGTGAACGATTTGGTTTCGCCTGCGTTGATCAGGAGCGGGCCATCAAACAGGGGCACGGTGACCTCCCCGTTGGTGTTGACACCCGTGCCGACCGTGTCCGGGTTGGATGCGCCCGCCTCTTGGAAGAAGAGAACGTTCGAGCCAATACCGCCATTTCGATCCACGGTCAGGCTTTCAATCGTGACGTTGTACAGCGCACCCGCAGCGACCGTGAAAGAAAAGGGAGCATTGTCATCGGAAGACATATCATCGCCCGTTCCCTGATTGGGTGGGGTGCCGAAAGAGGTGTAGTCGCTTGCGATTGGCCTTGGGCTGGGAACCGTGGAGCCATCGAAGTAGCTTGCCCGATCAATGAAGATGTCGTTGGTGGAGTTCCCGAAGCCGTAGCCATCGTGGGGCGTCGGCGGCAGATTGTTGAGGCCTGCAAAGCGGAATGAATCGTTGATGAACAGCCGGGAAACGGTGACGCCCGTGGCGTTGTTCTCGGAGGCCATGGCCGTTGCCTCGCTGGAACGATCCGTGAACGTCCACTCCGCAATCACAGCGGCTTGGATCGGAAAACCAGCCGACAGGCCCAAGCCTGCCAGTGATAGAGAAAGCGCAAATTTCATGGGTGTTCTTTCGGAGAGAGTGTTCGGATTCAGGAGGTTTTCGACGTCAATTGTCACGATGAGGACCACCATCCGTCAACCCGGCCATTTGGCCGGGGTGTCGTCTCAGTCCGCCAGCGGATTCCAGAACGGATTATCCCCGTCAGTCGGGACTTCTCCCAGCCGGAAGGCCTCCACGTGACCATCGATGAAGACGACATTGGCCTTGTCGCCGTGGATGAAGTTCTTGGGGTTGAGCCATTCACCCCTCCTCGCGAGATAGTGCCAGTAGGGGCCATCCTGCGCCAGAGTGCCGTCCATGAAAAAGGCGGTTCTGGACGGATACTTCACACGGATCGCGCGCAGGCCCGGGAAGGTGAACTGACCTTCGCTGTTCTGGGTCGGATTGAGCAGGCCGTGATTCATCGAGTAGGTCCGGATGAAGCGATTGTTGGGATTCGTTCCCGGACCATGCGTATTCAGGCACTTCTTGCAGGTCGGCATCGTCTCGGCCCGCTCAATGACGGCAGCGTTTGTGCCTGGCTCGAATCCGAGTTCCTCTTCCATCGCCTTGAACCAGAACGCACTGCCACCGTCGGGCTGGCGTCCCTGATTCGGGTAGGATCCGTGCGTGGCGGCGTAGCTCTGTCCGGCGATGGCCAACCGGCGAAGACTCGACACGCATTGCGCGTTCTGGGCCGTGTCACGGGCACGCACCCCCACCGCGAAGATCAGAGCTGCAAGCACCACCACAATGGTGATCACGACCAACAACTCCACGAGGGTGAAGCCGTTTTTCGCTGAACTCCGGGCTTGGCTTGCTGACAGCATGTCTGCTTTCAAATTGCTCGATCAGTTCAAAATGGAGGGCTCTACGGCTGGGTCGCCTCCAGACGGCCGAAGAGCCTGCCGTCCGGATCGCCGTAGGAGGCGGGGATGGTCACCGTGACATCATCCGGGGCGTCGGCGTTCTCGACGACATCCACCGTCACGCCGGAGGGTGGCACACCTTCCGGACCGCTCGCCCCGATCATCACCTCGTGGTTGTCGGCGACGAACAGGTCGTTGCTGAACTGCACCTTGAGCGTCGCTTCGCCTTCCGAATCATCAATTCGTTGGAAGGTGAAGATGAGGTTCCTGCTGCCATCGACCTCCATGTTGAGCAGTTCACCGGTGGTTCCGATGCCGACCTGGTCAAAGCCCAGCGGTGTCGTCCCCCCGAGAATCCACTCAAGGCCGTTTTCGAAGGGATCAAGATCGGGATTCTGGTCGAAGCCGTCGTTCACCCCTGCCGTCAGACCGTTGCCCGTCGCCCAGTCCTGGTAGGGATCGGCGCTGATGGTCTCGACGGTTCCATTGAGTGAAATCTGGTTGAGGATGTGCGCGGTATCGAGGTTGCCGCTGTTGAGATTGATCGTGAAGGTCCTGGTTTCGCCCGGGCCGAAGACGACCGGGGAATTGAGGGCCGGGAAGGAAGGATCCAGGTTGGCCGCGGGAGACACTCCGGCCGGAGTGCCCGCCTCTTGAAAGTAGTAAAGGGTCGGGGCACTTGGTGTGCGGTCGACCGTAAGACCGGCCAGGGTGAGCGCCGTGCTACCATCGGTCGTCACGGAAAACGAGAGCGACGAGTTGGCCACCGTGGTGTCGATCCCGCTCGAAGCGTTCGGATTCCCCCACGTGGTCGTCCCCAGTCCCTGACCGTTGAAGTAGTTGGCACGATGGATGAACATGACGAGTTCGCCGTCATTGCCGCCAAAGCCGTATCCATCGTCGTCGCCACTCGGCACCGCGCCCACCCCGAAGGAAGTGTGCGAAGCGTTCACGACGAGCGACGAGATGGTGAGGCCGGTGGCCACGCCGGATGACTCAAGCGCAGTGGCCACGCTGGACTGGTTGTCAAAGGTCCAGTCAGCGACCGAGGGAACCGTAGTATCGCGCACCACGGAGCCGTTGAGCGTGATGCTGTCGAGGAGGTGCTCTGAGTTCAGGGCCCCGCTGTTGAGGTTGATGGTGAAGGTCCTCGTTTCACCCGAGGAGACGACCACCGGGGCTGCCAACAGGGCCGTCACATTCGGGTTGGGCTCATTCATGGTCACCGTCGACCCGGCGGCGGCTCCCGCTTCCTGAAACTGGAAGATGATGTCAGTACCTCCGGTGCGGTCGATGGTGATGCTGTCCACCGTGACGGTCGAAATCGCATCCGCCGAAACCGTGAAGGCGATGGGCGCATTGCCGTCCATGGTGAGGTCGGCTCCGGTTCCTTGACTGTTTCCGTTTCCCCAGGCGGTGTAGTCATTGACCGTTGGCCGTGGATCGGGAACCGCCGAGCCGTCGAAGTAGTTCGCCCGGTGGAGGAAGAGAACCTGGTCGCCGGAGTTACCACCGAAGCCGATGCCGTCGTGGACGGAGTTGGGCACGGCTTCTCCTCCGACATCGTCGAAGGAGTCGTTGAAGAACAATCCTGAGACAAAGGCCCCAAGTGCCACGTTGCTGGAAGCCCGTCGGGCTTCTGAGCTCGTGCCGCCCGAGTTGAAGGTCCATTCGCCGAGAACATCGGCTCGGATCGTGGAGAATGGCAGGATTCCCAGGAGGGCGGCAATGACGGGTTTCTTGCGAAAAATCATGGATTTCATGGGCTTGATTGGTCGGATGGGAGGCTGAAGGACCGGTGGGCAGGTGGGTTTCCGAAGCATTCAGCAATCGGAAGATGCAACAGCATCCAATGCCTGTCACCCCGGCCAAATGGCCCTTTTTCGGGGATGGCCTGATGTGGTATCTCCGATGCGTGCTGACCCGCATCGCTGCACTCCTGCTGATTCATGCGCCGCTCGCGATAGCCCAGGAAACGCCGCTCAAGACCTTGGCGGAAGTTCGGGCACTCTCGAGCGAGAAGGCTGCCGAGAAGCTGCCGGTGGAAGTTGAAGGGATCGTGACCTACTTCGACCGCAAGGTGGAGAACATCGGCGATCCCGAAGGCCTGATCCTCCACGACGGAACCGCCGGTTGCTATGCCTCGTCTCCCCTCCAGTTCGCCAACCGGGAGAAGATCCGACCGGGAACGAGAATCCGGGTCAAGGGCGTCACCAATCCGCGATCCTATTTCCCCAACATCATGGGGGCCGAGATGGAAGTCCTCGGACAGGGTGATCTTCCCGAGCCTCGACGGATCACCGGTGGCGACATGTTCACCCGCTGGATCGACGCCGAGTGGGTGGAAGTTGAAGCGGTGTTGGTCGGGCTGGAACCGGGAGGCCTCGCCTTCACGGTGGTGGTCGAGATCGATGGCCGAACCTTCAAGGCGGAGATCCCGGAAGTGGCGGATGCCGAGCAGCGGGTGGCGTCACTCATGCAGCGCCGCGTCAGGCTGCGAGGCGTTGTCGGGACCATTTCCAACAACGCCCTGCAAATGACGGACCGGCACTTTTTCGTTCCGTCCTTCGACCAGATTGTCCCCATCGATTCAATCTCCCGGCAGAGGATCGCTACGCTGCGAACCATCGGCACGCTGCTGCGCAGTGATCACGGGCCGGATGAAATGGTGCGGGTCAAAGGGGTCGTCACCCAGTTGGAAGGCGGCGGCCTGTTTCTCCGAGACGAGACCGGCAGCACCTTCGTGCAGGCCGCCGAGGGACAGCAGCATCCACCTGGCAGCGAGGTGGAGGTCGAGGGATTCGCGACGGTGGCCCCCTTTCGCCCCGTCCTGCGCGCCGTCCGAATCGAGTCACTGGGCGAGGTCGGATTGCCGGATCCGATCCGATTCCAGCCGGCCAACGGGATCAACGTGAGCCTGCACGACGAACGCGTGGTGGTCGACTGCATCTTCCTCGCCCGACGCGAGGGCCTGAAGGAAACCGCCCTGCAATGTCGTGACGGGGATCGGTACTTCGAGGCTTGGCTGCCGGGTCCGAACCGCCATGGCCGCACGCTCAAGACCGGCGACCAGGTCCGTCTCACCGGGATCTTCGAGGTCACGACCACGCGGCCGATGCCACGCATCGAGTGGGCGGACGGCATGCGGATCCATCTCGCCGGGCCGGGCGCGGTGGAAGTCCTCCGGCCTGCGCCGTGGTGGACGCCGGAACGGGTGTTGCTGGCCTTCGGTCTGGCCCTGGCGGTCCTGATCGTCGCACTCGTCTGGGTCTGGCTTCTGCGCCGGAGGATCGCCGCGCAGGCCGTTATCATCACCGAGCAGATCGAGAAGGCTACGATCAAAGACGAGCGCGACCGGATCGCACGGGAGTTGCACGACACGCTCGAGCAGGACCTGACGGGGCTCTCGATGCAGCTCGGCAACCTCGCTCCCGCGCTCGACGGCGACCCGGAACTCGCACACCAGCGGCTGTCGCTCGCGCGCCGGATGCTCCAGCACTGTCGGGCCGAGGCACGCGCTTCGGTGGGCGACCTGCGCAATCCCCACCTGCTGAAACGGAGCCTGCCCGAAGCGATGCGCGAATCGCTGCCTGTCGTTGCCGGAGAAGCGGCCCTCCGCTTTGAAGTGGACGGGAAACCTCGTCCGCTGCGCGCCACGACCCAGAACCACCTGCTCCGCATCGCCCGCGAGGCGGTGAACAATGCCGCGCGGCACTCGCAACCTCGCCACATCGGGGTGCGATTGTCGTACGATTCGGAAGGCGTGACGCTCGAGGTCAAGGACGACGGAAAAGGCTTCGATGCCACGCGACCAGCACCCGCCGGCCATTTCGGGCTGACTGGGATGCGCGAGCGCGCCGACAAAATTCACGCTGACTTCGCGATCGAGAGCTCTCCCGGAAAGAGCACCCGCATCCGTGTTCATCTTCCCTGGACCTCTCCGGTCGTCCACCCCCGCAGACGCTCATGAACCCCGCATCCTCTACCCGCGTTCTCATTGTCGACGACCACGCCATGGTGCGCCTCGCGCTTGCCGGGGCGATCGAGCAACAAGACGACATGGAACTTGTCGGCGAGGCCGAGAACGGCGCCAGGGCCGTCGAGCTTTACCGCGAACTCCGTCCGGATGTCGCCACCATGGACTACAAGCTGCCTGACCATGAAGGCGACGAGGTGATCGCGAAAATCATCGGCGAATTCCCCGATGCCCGCATCCTGCTGCTATCGATTTTTGAAACCGAGGAGAGTCTCTACCGCGCCACGGAAGCCGGCGCGCTTGGCTGCGTATCAAAGGCGGCGGAGATCGACGAGATGATCGACGGGATTCGCGCCGTGGCCCGAGGAGAGCCGTTTTTCTCCGACGGGCTTGAGGGGAAACTTGCCGATCGGCGGGCCCGCGACGGGCTCTCCCCACGTGAACTCGACGTCCTCAGGCAGCTCATCTCCGGCAGCAGCAACAAGGAGATCGCCGACGCACTGAACATGGCGCCCTCGACCGTCAAGCACCACCTCGAGCGGGTCTTCGCGAAGCTCGACGCCAAGGACCGCACCCATGCCGCCACCATCGCCATGCAGCGGGGCATCGTGCGCATTGATGACCGGTGATTTACGGGAAGCAGGTGCAGAACGTGGAGTGACGTAAGTTCCCCGCCGTCGCCCTCCGGGCTATGGCGGGCAGGCAAGTTCGAAGGGCCCCTCCGTCGCCAAGGCTATGGAGGGCAGGCAAGTTCGAAATGCCCGCCGACACGGGGCGCGCCGACCCCGGATGGACCGCGAACTTCGGTTCGCATTCTCCTTTCGAATGGAGGCGAGCTGAAGCTCGCGGTCCGTCCGCCCACCAACCCGGTCCCTGCCCGGAGCCTCCCATTGGCTCTTGCACTTCGAACTTGGCACTTCGCGCCGTCAGGCGCGCAGCCACTCCGCCGCCCGCTTCGCGTAGTAGGTCAGGATCATGTCGGCTCCGGCACGCTTGATGCCGATGAGCGACTCCAGCGCCACGGCCCTGCCGTCGATCCAGCCGGAGGCCGCTGCCGACTCGATCATCAGGTACTCGCCGCTCACCTGGTAGGCAGCTACGGGAAGCACCGTACTTTCGCGGATGCGGGCGATGATGTCAAGATACGGACCCGCCGGCTTGACCATGATCATGTCGGCCCCCTCGGCCTCGTCGAGCGAGGCCTCGCGGATCGCCTCGCGCGCGTTGCCGGGGTCCATCTGGTAAGTCTTCTTGTCACCTTCCTTCGGTGCCGAATCGAGCGCCCCGCGGAACGGTCCGTAGAAGGCTGAAGCATACTTCGCCGAGTAACTCAGGATTCCGACATCCTCGAAGCTTTCGGAATCGAGCGAGTGACGGATCAGTGCCACGCGGCCGTCCATCATGTCGCTCGGAGCCACGATGTCGGCCCCGGCCTCCGCATGGCACAGCGCCTGCCGGCACAGGCATTCGACGGTCTCGTCATTGAGGATCACCAGCGAACCATCCGGTTCCCGCTCGACCAGGCCGTCGTGGCCGTCGGCATTGTAGGGATCGAGCGCGATGTCGGTGATCACGCACAGGCCCGGATGCGCCTCCTTCAAGGCGCGGATGGCCCGCGGAACCAAGCCCTCCGGATTCCACGCCTCCTCGGCGCCGGAGGTCTTGAGTGAGTCGGCGATTGCCGGAAACAAGACCACCGCCGGAACGCCCAGCGCATGAACTTCCCCCGCTTCCTTCACCAGCCCTTCCAGCGACCAGCGGGTGCAGCCGGGCATCGACTCGATCGCCACGTCTTCCGCCCCCTCATGGAGAAAGAGCGGCTGGATGAAATCGGCGGGCGTGAGCGTGGTTTCGCGCACCAGCGCGCGGATCGCAGGCGTGCGGCGGTTGCGGCGGGGACGGAGGTGCATGGAATCAGATCGGGTTGAGTTCGTATCCTTCCTTGGAATCCTTCACCGCCCAACCCATTTCCGCGAGTTGGTCGCGCATCTCATCCGACCTGGCCCAGTCTTTCCCGAGACGGGCCTGCCAGCGCTCGTCCGCGAGCGCCCGGATCTCCGCCGGAACGTCGGCAGCCGCTTCCTCTTCCGGCAGCTCGATCCCCAGCGCGCGCAGGATGCGGTTCAGTCCGGCGAGCGCCCTGGCGGCATCGACACCTTCCAGCTTCGACGCCTCGCGCAGGCCGGTAAAGATTCCACCGAGGGCTCCGGGCGTGTTCAGGTCGTCATTGAGCGCCTCCCAGGCGGACTCGAACGGACCGAACTCCACCGAGTCGAGCATCGTCCCCTCGCCGGCCCGCTCGGCCAGAGATCTCGCCCCCTTGGCAAGCTTCGCCAAGGCTTCGCGAGCACCGGAAAGCGACTCGAGGGTGAAGTTCAGGGGCTTGCGGTAGTGCGCGCCGATCAGCACGTAGCGCACCTCCAGCGCGGTGAAACCCTTCTCTGCCAGATCATCGAGCGTGTAGAGGTTGCCGACCGACTTCGACATCTTGCCGCCATCGACGAGCAGGTGGGTGATGTGGAACCAGTGCCGCGCGAAATTCCCGCCGCAGGCGCAACGGCTCTGCGCGATCTCGTTCTCGTGGTGAGGAAAGACGAGATCCACCCCGCCCGAGTGCAGGTCGAAGTCGCTGCCCAGGTATTCCTGGATCATCGCCGAACACTCGAGGTGCCACCCGGGCCGGCCCTCGCCCCATGGCGACTTCCAGAAATTCGGACCGTCCTCCGGACGCCGCGCCTTCCACAGCACGAAATCGGCAAGGCTGTCCTTCTCATACTCGTCGGCGTTGGCCCGGGATTGCTGGGTTTTCCCCAGCGACAACTCCCGGGTGTCGAGATGACTCAGGCTTCCGTATTCGGGAAACGACTCGATCCTGAAGTACACCGACCCGTCCTCGGCGGCATAGGCATGGCCCTTCTCGACCAATGCCTCGATCATCGCGATCTGCTGCGGGAGGTGCTCCACCGCCCCCGGCTCGACATGGGGCGGAAGGCAGTTGAGCGCCTGGCAATCGCGGTGAAAGCGCTCCAGCCAACCGGCCGTGAACTCGCCCAGCGGCACCCCGGCCGCCTGCGAGTCGCGGATCGTCTTGTCGTCGACATCGGTCACGTTGCGCACGTGAAAGGTCCGCATCCCGCCCGTCTCCAGCGTCCGCCGGAAGACATCCTGCATCACGAAGGTCCGGAAGTTGCCGATGTGCGCCGGGCCGTAAACCGTGGGGCCGCAGCAGTAGAAACGCAGCGTGGAGCCGTCGATCGGGCGGAGGTCGCGAAGTCCGCGCTCAAGGGTGTCGTGCAGCCGCATTGGCCTTCTACTAACGGCCCCGCCGCCGGGAATCAACCACCGCATGCCCTCAAGGGCGCACCTCGACCTCGCGCAGGGCGGGAGCTTCTCCGTCGCGAATGATCTCAACGGGCACGCTCAAGGCAATGGGAGCCGCCACCGCCTCCCGACCGGAACCGACCGCGGTGGACCCGCGCCGGAAGGCCAGAAAAGTCAGAGCCACCGCGAGTGCAAAAACTCCCGCAAGGCCAAGTCGTTGAAACCAGGACACGGACCCACTAAGGCTAAGTTTTTACAAATAATCAAGTTTATTTAAAAAGTTTTGAAGTTCGTTGGCGGGAACTCCGGGCCGTGATTGACTTGAGGCATGGCTGAGCGCCACTCCCCGCCCGACTCCCGTCGCCGCCAATTGATCGGCGGCGCGCTGCTCATCGGTGGTGTCGGTCTGCTCGCCGTCTTTCTGTGGCTCGGGCGCGCGATGCCCGGGATTTTCGGCGAGTGGTTCGGCATCGTCGCCGGCATCGTCAGCACCCCTTTTCTGATGGAGGCGAGCTTCGTGGTGCTCGGCTTCATGATCGTGCTCGGGCTGAATTCCTGGCGTCAACGCCGCGAAGGAGACGAGTTTGTCTATCTGGAGCAGGTCACCGGCCCCGAGGCCGAGAGCCTGCCCCGATCCGCCCGCTGGGCGGTCTACCCGGACAAGCCCCTGGACCCGGAGGATCCCGACATCTGCGTCGCGATCGAGGGCGCCCTGGCGATCGGCGATCTCGACCACGCGGGCCGCCTGCTCGCCGAGTTGGGCCCCGAGCAGCTGGCGGAACCGGACGTCCTGCAGCTCAGGCTGCGCCTCGCCGAAGCCAGCGGCGAGACGGCAAAAGCCAACGAGCTTCGCGACCGGCTGGCCGGTCACTGACGCCGCGACGCTTCCTCGAGGAAGATTTCCGCGAGACGGAAACTGCGACGACTCAGCTCGCGGGCGTCCTTGTCGTCGATCAGTGCGAGTCCTTCTTCCGCGACCTCGGCCTTGTAGATTTTCCATGCCTTGGAAGCCACCGCCTTCGCGTCGAGCGACACCTGTCTTCCGGGGGATTCGCCGCCCTCTCCCTCGTCGCCACCCGACTTCCGGCGCCGCCGACGGCGGCGCTTCCCGGACGAAGGCTCCTCTCCGCCCGGGGGCTCGCGGATCACCGGCGGCGACTCCTCTTCCCGTCTCGGTGACGGCTCCTTCGCCTCCGGCTTGGCAGAGGTGTTGTCGGGCGGCCCGGCAGGCTCCTGCGGCTCACTCTCGGGCGGGCCGGCATCCGCCGGAGCCGGCTGCTTGCGCTCCGCCTCCGGCTTCACCTTCTTCGTCTCTTTCGCGGTTTTCTTGCCGCTCGGACGCTTGCGGGCGCCTTTTTTCGCGGGTTCCGCTTCCTTGAAATCCTTTTCAGTGCTCTCGTCACTCATCGGCGAAAGCAAGAGGCTTCCACCGCCCGGCGTCGAGCGGATTCCCCGCGCTGGCGCGGGTTTTCATCGGGGCAAATCCTAGAAGCCGATGTCATCCCGATTCTCGGGCGCCGTCGGATCATACACTCCCCCGGAAGAGGCCGTCGTCAGCCCGTCGGGCCCGGCCGACCAGAGATCGAAGTCGGGGTTTTTCGCAAACACCGCCGACCTTCCGGGTCGATTGCTCCGGTAGTGGAACTCCCTTCCCCAGGGGTCGTAGATCTTGTGCGGCCCCGGTCCCGTCGCCCCCGCAAGCCAGCCCTGCGGATCCCTCGCCGGATCAAGATCGGGCAGAAACACCCTCCCTCCACCCGGCGCCGGGTGAAGGGCGGCATGGATCTTCTCCGTGCCCGCCCGGCCATCCGTCACGGCATGCACGGGCACTCCTCCAGTGGCCGCCTTGTAGACCACCAGGGCGTTCTTCAGCAGCGATACCTGCAGCGCTGCCTGTTCACGAGCCTGCTTGGCCTTGACGTAATTGAATCCGCCAAAAGTGAGAGCCAGGAGCAGAAACAGAATCGCGAGGCAGATCAGAAGCACCTTAACGTCCGCCCATCGAGAACGGGGCGGACCCACTTCCTCCGGGACCTCAGGCACCTTGCTCATGCTCCGAAAACGGGTGGCATGACGTGCAGGCCGACGGGCCCGACCGGCTTACCAGCCGATGTCGTCCTGGTTCTTGGGATCGGTCGGATCGTAACCCCCATTGGCGCTGGCCTGCGTCTCGCCGTCCGGACCGACGGACCACAGGTCAAAGTCCGGGTTCGACGCAAAGATTCGGGGGTTTCCGCTGCGATTCGTCCGGTATCGATACTCGTTGCCCCAGGGATCATAGATCTTGTGCGGACCCGCTCCCGTCGCGCCTGCCAGCCAGCCCTGGGGGTCGTTCTCCGGATTCAGCTCCGGCAGGTAAACCTTGGCATTGGAATTTTGAGGATACAGCTCCTCGTAGATCTTCTCGGTGCCTCCGCTTCCGTCGGTGACCCCGTGTTCGGGAAACACCCCATTGTCCGCCTTGTAATCCTCGAGCGCCAGCGAAAGCAGCTTCACCTGGAGCTTGGCCTGCTCCCGGGCCTGCTTGGCCTTGACGTAGTTGAAGCCGCCGAAACTGAGGCCGGCAAGGATCACGATGATGCTGATGACGACCAGCATCTCCATCAGGGTGAAGCCGGAGCGGAGCGTGCGAACGGGTCTTTTCATGGTGCCTGGCTTGGGTTTCCGGGGCGGATTACTCTCCCACCTCCTGAATCACTTTAATCAGCGGCAGGAACAATGCAAACACGACCGCGCCCACGACCAGCGCGAGAATGACGATCATGATCGGCTCGAGAATGGACGTCAGCGCCGTGACGGCATTGTCGACCTCGTCGTCATAAACGTCCGCGACCTTGAGCAGCATCTCCGGCAGCTGGCCGGTCTCCTCACCCACGTCGACCATCGAGATCACCATTCCGGGGAAGACTCCGGAGGCCTGCAGCGGGGTGACGATGGACTCACCCTCCTTGACCGCCCCGTGCACCTTCTCGATCGCATTCGAGATCACCACGTTCCCGGCGGTATCGCGGGTGATGTTGAGCGCCTGCAGAATGGGAACACCCGAGGTGACCAGCGTGCCGAGGGTTCGTGAGAAACGGGCCACGGCGCTCTTCCGCTGGATGTCGCCGAGGATCGGGGCCTTGAGCTTGGCCCGGTCAATCACCTGCCGCCCTCCCTTGGTCCGGCCCCACGCCTGGATCCCGATGCCGATGAGCACCACCACCAGGATGAACCACACGATGTTCGGAATGATCCAGACACTCGTGCTGAGGAAGAAGGCCGAGGTCCCGAAAACGATCTGCGAGATCATCGGCAGATCGGTGTTGTCCATCTCGGCGAACATCGCCTCGAACTTCGGCACGATGACGAGCATCAGGAAGATCAGGATGGCGACCGCGATGAACATGACGATGATCGGATAGACCATCGCCGAAACGATCTTGTTCTTCAGCTTCTGGGCCTTTTCCTGGTACTCGGCCAGGCGCAGCAGCACGACTTCGAGCACACCGCCGAGCTCACCCGCCTTGACCATGTTGACGTAGAGCTTGTTGAAGATCTTCGGGTGCTGGGCGAGGCCCTCGGAGAAGGTCGATCCCGACTGCACGGAATCGGCGAGTGCGTTGAGTGTGCCGCGCAGCACCGGATTCGGCTCCTGCTTGGCCAGCACCGTGAGGCCCCGCAACAGCGGCAGGCCCGAGTCGATCAGCGTCGCCAGCTGGCGGGTGAAGATCATCAACTGCTTCGGCTTGATCCTTCCTCCCGTGCGGGCCGCGCCCTTCGGACCGGCGGCCTTGCCCTTCTTGCGGGCCGCCTTCTTCTTGGATGCCGTCTTCAGCGTTCCCTTGCCATCCTCGACGATCTGGAGAGGATAGTAGCCTTGGGCCTTGATTTGCTCGAGAGCCTCGGACTCGGAATTGGCTTCCACGGAACCCGAGAGCTGCTCGCCCTTTGCATCGGCGGCGGTGAACTGGAAATTCGGCATGAGTTTTCGTTGCTGATTCGTTGAGAGGTATTGGACAATCCCGAGGGGCGGATGACGATCCGAAAATGAAGAAGGTTGGTTAGGTGTACTTAAGCACTTCCTCGATCGTGGTCTTGCCGAGGTAGATGTTGCGGAGGCCGTCCTCACGGAGGGTGTTCATCCCCTGTTCCATGGCCTTCTGCTTGATGACCACGGTCGGTGCCCTCTCGGTGATCAGGTCGCGGATCGGATCCGAGATGTCGAGCAACTCGTAGAGGCCGGCACGACCCCGGTAGCCGGTCTGGCCGCAGACGTCGCAGCCCTTGCCGGTGTAGAAGTCCTTGTCGCCCAGTTCCGTCGGCGAAACGCCGAGCTGGTTGAGGATCGCCTCGCTCGGCTCGTAGGTCGTCTTGCACTCGGCACAGATCGTCCGCACCAGTCGCTGGGCGAGAATGCCCTCGAGCGAGGCCGCCACGAGGAAGGGCTCGGCCCCCATGTCGATCAGACGGGTGACGGCGCCGGGCGCATCGTTGGTGTGGAGCGTGGAAAGGACCAGGTGCCCGGTGAGGGACGCCTGAATGGCGATCTGCGCGGTATCGAGGTCGCGCATCTCCCCGACCATGATCCGGTCCGGGTCCTGTCGCAGGAAGGCCCGCAACACCCGCGGGAAGGTCAGGCCGATGCCATCGTTGATCGGAATCTGGATGATGCCGTCGATGTCGTACTCGACCGGGTCCTCGGCGGTCAGCAGCTTGCTGTCGATCGTATTGATCCGGCGCAGTGCGGCGTAGAGGGTGGTCGTCTTGCCCGCACCGGTCGGACCGGTGACGATGAAGATGCCGTTGGGTTTCTCGATGGTCTCGCCGATGTATTCGAAGATGGGATCGGGCAGCCCGAGGGCTTCGAGGGAAAGATTCACCGACGAACGGTCGAGCACCCTCAGCACCACCGACTCGCCATGGTAGGTCGGCAGGGAGGAAACCCGCATGTCCACCTGGCGGTCACCGACCTGCTTGACGATCCGGCCGTCCTGCGGAATCCGGCGCTCGGCGATGTTCATGTTCGCCATCACCTTCACCCGCGAAATGATCGGCAACGCGAGGTGCACCGGCGGCGGCGCCATTTCATAGAGTGCACCATCGACCCGGTAGCGGATCTTGAAGTCCTTTTCGAAAGGCTCGAAGTGGATGTCCGACGCGCGCTCCTTGATCGCCTGATAGAGCACCAGGTCGACGTAGCGGATGATCGGGGCCGAGTTCGCCTCGTTCTCGAGGTCGGCCGGGTTGAGGTCGCCGTCCGGACCGCCGAACTCGAGCTGCTCGAGGATCGCCTCCATCCCCTCGCCCTCGCCGCCGTAGCACTCGCTGATCTTTTCCTCGACCTGATGATCGGGCGCGATCGCGAGGACCAACTCGCGACCGAGGGCGAAGCGCAGGTCCTCGAGCGTCTGTGGATTCATCGGGTCCACCAGCACCACGTGCAGGCCCTCGTCGGTGAGGTTCACCGGCAAGGCTCCATGGAGCCGGGCCGTGCCACTCGGGATCAGCGCCAGCAACTCATCGGGCGGGGTCCAGTCGCGGAGATCGAATTGCTCCGCCCCCATCTCGGAAGCGACGATGGGCCAGACATCCTCCTTGCTGTGGATGACCTGGAAGTCGGTCAGCACCTCGCTGGCCTCCTTGCCGCTGTTCTCGACCTCGTTGAGCACTTCCTGCGCCAGCGAGCGGTCGATGAGGCCGCGGCTGATGAAAAGTTCGAGCAGTTGATTGCTGTCCATGGAAATCGTGGGCGTTTCGGAGGTCAATCGAGGTCGGACATGGTGACGTGAAGCACCTCTTCGGCCGAGGTCAGACCCGCCTGCACCTTGCGGATCCCGTCCTCCCGCATCGATCGCATCCCGAGCTCCCGGGCGCGCCGGCGGAGCTGCGAAGTGGTCAAATTCTCGTTCACCATGTGCCGCACCTCGTCATCGATGCGGAAAAGCTCGAAGATCCCCATCCGGCCCTTGAAGCCGGTTTCACGGCACTTCTCGCAGCCGACCGGACCCATGATGTTGTCGTCGGCGAGGGTCGCCTCGTCGATGTTGAGCGAACGGATCTGTTTTTCGGTGAGCGTCGCCGGCTCCTTGCAGATCGGGCACAGCTTGCGGACCAGCCGCTGGGCCAGGATGGCGCGCACCGCCGAGGCGATGAGGAAGCGCTTGATCCCGATATCCGCAAGGCGCGCCACCGCGGACGGGGCGTCGTTGGTGTGGAGCGTGGAAAGCACGAGGTGGCCGGTGAGCGCGGCGTTGATCGCGATGTTGGCGGTCTCCGCGTCACGAATCTCACCGATCATGATGATGTTGGGCGCCTGGCGGAGCATCGAGCGCAGGGCCGCGGCGAAGGTCATCCCGACGTCGGACTTCACCATCACCTGGTTGATCCCCGGCAGCTCGTATTCCACCGGGTCCTCGACCGTGATGATCTTGCGGTCGGGCCGGTTGATGACGTTGAGGCAGGCGTAAAGGGTGGTCGTCTTTCCCGAACCGGTCGGCCCGGTGACCAGGATGATGCCGTCGGGCAGGCCGATGAGTTCCTCGAAGGTGGTCTGGTCGTCCGAAAAGAAACCGAGTTCCGGCAGGCCGAGCACCAGCGCGGACTTGTCCAGAATCCGCATCACGATCGATTCGCCGTGGTTGGAGGGCACCGATGAAACCCGCAGGTCGACCTCCTTGTCGCCGGCCTTGAGCTGGATGCGGCCGTCCTGCGGCAACCGCTTCTCGGCGATCGACATGGAGCCGCTCATCACCTTGAGGCGGGCGATGATCGCGGGCAGCAGCTTCTTCGGATGGTTGTCCACCTCCATCAGACGCCCGTCGATGCGGTAGCGGATCCTCACCGAAGTCTCGAGGGGCTCGATGTGGATGTCCGAAACACCCTGCTTCATCGCCTCGGCGAGCATGTGCTGGACGAGCTTGATGATCGGGGCGTCGCTTTCTTCGGTCTCGGCGCCCTCGGCACCTCCCGTGACACCGATGCCCCCTTCCAGCGAATCGTCGGCGCCGAAGAACTGCTGCAGGAACTCGCTGATCGCGGAATGGGTCGCGCAGACGAAGATCAGCTCCCTGCCCAGGACCGTGGGCAGGCTGTCCATCGCCTCGAAGTTGAAGGGATCGGCCACCGCGACGGTGAGATAGACGCCGTCGTCGGAAACCGGGACCACGCGATAGCGCCGCGCGATGTCGTCCGGAATCGCGTCGGCGACCTCGGGACCGACGGAAGTCTCCTTGAGGTCGATGGGGTCGATTCCCGCATTGGACGCCAGCACCTGGGAGATGGTGGTTTCGGTCAGCGCGGTCTGATCGAGGAGTGCGGCCACCACCGAGTCGCCGGCCCCACGGGCCTGCTCGACCTGTTCCGCAGTCACGGCGCCCGCCTCAACCAGAAGGTCGGCGAGGTAATCTTCGTTGGAAAACACGATTCTCTAGTTGGTCCGGCTCGATTCGATCTCCCGGGATTTTCTTCCCGCTCAATCAACCTTGGGGGAGCTTGGCCGACCCGCTTGCCCCTTGTCAAACAAGTCGGCGGGTCAATGAGTCAGCGCCCTGCCTCCACGCCCCCGGCTTCCGCGCCCGGGCGCTCCGCCTTTTCGATCATCCGGGCGCCGCAGCGGCGGCAAAACCGGGCATCCGGAAGGTGTCCGTGCACCCCGCACGACGGGCACGCCTCGGTGGTGTGGTTCTCCTCCTGGCGGTAAATTTCGGCGGAGACGATCCCCGTGGGGACCGCGATGATCGCGTAGCCGGTCAATGCCAGCAATGAAGTCAGGAGCTGACCCATCGGCGTCGTCGGCGTGATGTCGCCGAATCCCAGCGTGGTGATGGTGACCACCGCCCAGTAAACCCCCACCGGGATGCTCGTGTAGCCGCCCGCCTCGCCCTCGATGAGATACATCAGTGAACCGGCGATCAGGGCGATCGTCGCCAGGGTGAGGAAAAAGACGGTCACCTTCGCCCCGCTCGCCTGCAGCGCCCGCTTCAACTGAACGGCACCCCGGACATGGCGGACCATTTTCAGCACCCGGAAGACCCGGAGCAGCCGCAGGACACGGATCACCATCAGTGCCTGCCCGCCAGGAATCAGCAGGCCGATGAAACTCGGCAGGATGGAAAGCAGGTCGACCACCCCGAAGAAGCTGCGGGCATACCGCAGCGCCGCCTGCGACGTCCACAGCCGGAGGCCGTACTCGATCGTGAAGATTCCGGTGAAGATCCACTCGGCGACGTAGAGCTCCATGCGCAGGGTCTTCCCGATCCCGGGAATGCTCTCCACCATCACCGCCACGACGCTGAGCACGATGATCACCAGCAAGGCCACGTCGAAGCGTCGCCCCCAGGGGGTCTCCGCCTCGAAGATGATCCTCCGCCAACGTTCCCTGACGCCCAACTCCTCCGTCATGCGCCCACGCTGACAAGCCCCTCCCTCCCCGGCAAGCCCCCGCGTCCCAAGGCGATGGTTGCCGATACCCCGAAGGGGGTTCACTCTATCCCCGATGAGCGACTCCGGATCCGACAGCTCCAAGAAGCCACGCCGTCGCTTCTGGAGGAAGAAGCGCTGGTGGTTGCTCGCCGTGCTCACCGCCGGCCTGGTCTGGCTCGACGGCCCCGGATGGAGGTGGATCGCCCGGACCGCGGCCGACCACTACCTCCCCGATCTCGGATACGAGGTGGAGTTCGAACTCGAAGGCCGACTGAGTTCGGGAAGCATCCGGCTGACCAATGTCCGCCTCGGCAGCGACGCCGTTGTGCAGGTGGCGGGACTCGACCGCTTGCAGTTGCGGTATGCCCTTTCCCGCGTCGTCCGAGGCGAGGTCAAGTCCCTCGAGCTCGACGGGCTCCACGTCGAGGTCGATCTCGCCGCCGTCCCACCGAAGCCGGATGAACCGGAAGAGGCCAAAGAGAAAGAGCCGCTCGACCCGGTCCGGTTGCTGACGGACCTGCGCCAGCGACTGGTGCCGATGAATCTGCAGCTCCGCGACGTGAGCACGACGATCCGGAGCGGCGACGAGCTGGTTTTCTCGATCGAACCGACGTCGATCCTGCACGAACCCGGTAGCGGGGTGTTTGAACTCGACCTGGGTGCCATGAGCCTCCCCGGTGAGCGCAGCGTAGCCGCGCAGCGCACCCGGCTCGACTGGGAGAGCGAGCGGCTCGTCCTCGACCGGCTCGAGCCGCTGGAGGAGGTCGCCATCGCGTCGCTCGAGGCCGAATTGGGCGATCCGTTCCGGTTCGGGACCTTTATCGAAGTCGCGGATGCCCGCTTCAAGATCGACACGGATCTGGTCGAAGCCCGGCTCCAGCTCGTGGAAGGCAGTCTCTCCGCCGCCGATGTCGCCCGGGTCGGCAAGTTGGACCTGCCGCTCGAAGCCAGTCTCCGCTCGCTGGACCTTCGGGCGGACAAGATCGACGGCGGACTCGATACCCTGATTGCCGATCTCTCCCTGGGGCTGGAGGGCGTCGACTTCGACGGATGGTCTTCCGAATCGCTCACCCTGAGCGCGGGCCTCGCGGCGGATTCCGATGCCACCGCCACCCTTGATGGCAAGGTCCTCGGTTCGCTTGTGAAGCTCGAGTTGAATGCCGCCCTCGACCGTTCCGCATCCCTGCTTCCCACCCGTGCGGACGCGACACTGACCAGCCCGGATTTCCAGCCGGCGCACACCTACCTTCGCGATCGTTTCGCCGCGGACGAGAACGCGCCGCCCCCGCCGGCGTCGTCACTCGAACTCACCGCCGAGTCCACCTTCACGGATGGAGTGCCGGCCATCGCCCGCGCCACCCTCGACCTCCCGGGTGGAGAGGGCACCCCTCCCCTCCAACTCAAGGCCCGCTGGAAGGAAGCGCTGATCATTGTCGATGAATTGACCACCCGGGGACTCCGGCTTTCAGGCGACTTCTCCCCGCAGGCGCTCACCTACCACGGAGACACCACGCTCGAGGCATTCTCCCCGGCTTCTCTCAGGCCCTGGCTCGCTCCTTGGGGCATCGCGATCCCGGATGGCATTGCCGCCACCCTGACCTGGAAGGGCGGAGGCGGCATCAAGGAGGCGAGCCACGAGGGTGATTTCAAGATCGCAGAAGTCACCTGGGAGCGGGAGGAAGAAACCAGCCCGTTGGTGGCGATGGCGGAAGGAAGCTACGACTGGCCCCGATCGGTCGCGCTCGACTCGCTGACGGTGCGTCAGGACACGCAGACGATCCGATCCCGCCTCAAACTGGCGGACCGCGTGCTCGCCCTTGAGGAACTCGAGTGGAACGACGGCGGCGACACCCTCGCCAGCGGAACCGCCAGCATCCCCGTGCCGGAAGACCTTGTAGACTGGAAGGCCCTGCTGCGCGAAACGCGGCCGATCACCGTCGACTTCCAGACTCCCGAACTCCCGCTCTCCAAGCTCCATCCCTTCCTGCCGAAGGACGTCCGTTTTCCGGAAGCCAGCCGCGCCAAGGTCGAGATCGACCTGACGGGCACCCCCGCCGCCCCGGAACTCGTCGCCAAGGTGCAGGCCAAGTCCCTGGGACTCGTTTCCCAGCCCAAGGTTCCTCCGGCATCCCTCGAACTCGATGCTGTCGGAAAGGGCCATGACCTGAAGGTGGATGGGGCTGTCATCACCGCCGACTACCCGCCCGCCAAGATCAGCCTGGTGACCAACTGGGATCCCGCGCTGTGGGCCGAGGATCCGGAAACGGTGAAAGCCGCGAAACTCGACGGCGACCTGGCCATCGCCGACCTCAATCTGTCCTCGCTTGCGGTGCTTCTCCCGAAAGCGAGGCAGCTCGATGGCAGCCTCGACGCCGAGTTGCAGGTGGGCGGCACCGTCGGAACGCCCGAACCCCGGGCAACCGTGACCCTCGAGGGCGGCACCCTGCGAATGCAGGACCCCGAAGTCCCACGGATCGGGAAGGGCACGGTGAAGGTTTCCGCGACCCCCGAGGAGGTCACCATCGACACGATTTCCGCCGAAGTTTCCGCCGGCACCGTCTCCCTGAGCGGCACGGTGGGACTGGAGCAATGGAAGCCGGGCGTTCTCGATCTCACGCTCAAAGCCGACTCGGCCCCCGCGATCCGCAACGAGTCGATGATTGTCCGCCTCGATGCCGATCTGGCGCTCAAGGGACCCTGGGAAACCGCCGGTCTCTCCGGCACGGTCGAGGTGGTTGACAGCCTGTTCTTCAAGGACATCGAGCTGCTGCCCATCGGCAAGCCGATGACCAACGTGGCCGAGCCGAAGCTGCCGGCCATCGACGCCCCACCTCCGGAAAAACTGAGCGCCCGGGTGCCGGAGCCCTTCGTCAACTGGCCGCTCGATGTCACCCTCAAGACCAGATCCCCCTTCCTGATCCGGGGAAATCTGGCCAACGGGGAAGTCTACCTCGACGCCCGCGTCCGTGGCACGGTCGGCAAACCCCGCCCGACCGGCGAGGCGAAGCTGCGGGAAATCGTCGCTCAGCTGCCCTTCAGCAAGCTGGAGATCAAGGAGGGCAAGGTGATCCTCCGGCCCGACAAGCCGTTCAATCCCGTCCTCGACATCCGTGGCACTTCGCGCATCCGGCCCTACGACATCACCGTCTACATTTCCGGGCCGATCTCGGATCCCAGAATCCAGCCGACCTCGAGCCCACCCCTGCCGGAAACCGAGATCATGACCCTGATCGCGACGGGAACCACGACCGAGGGCCTGGAAGACCCGGGCGCCGCCACCGCGCGCGCCACCCAGTTGCTCATCGAGGAGGCGCGGCGCGGCCGCATCGGGGCGGTGAAGGTGCTGCGACCCGTCTTCCGCGTGCTCGACAAGGTCGAATTCCAGGTTGGCGAGGCGGACCCCTACTCCAGCAAGAAGTTCAACTCGGTCAGCTTCGACATCGATGACAACTGGGTGCTCACCGCGGGAATCAGTGAGCAGGGAAACACCCGCACCAAGGTCACCTACCTTTTCCGATTCCGGTGATGCGCCTTCCCCTCCTCATCGCCTTCGTTCTCGCCCTGCTGCCGGCCGTCGCCGGGGCACAGACCGAGATCCGCATCATCGGCTCCAGCTCGATCTCCGAGCAGGAACTGCTGACCGCGATCGGCGGCCGGCTGGATCACATCCGAATGCGTCCGGCGAGTCGCGCCCGCGCGGCCGACGCGGCCTTCATGGTCGAGAGCATCTTCGAGGATGCCGGATTCAACCAGGTCACCGTTTACTGGAAGATCGTGAACCCCCGCGCCATCCAGCTGCGGGTCGACGAGGGCAAGCGCGACCTGCTCGGCGAGGTCGTGGTCGAGGGAGTTTCAAATCCGAAGCTCGAAAAGGGACTGGTCGAGCTCTTCAAGCTCGGGCCTTCCAAGGCTGCGCGTGGAATCCAGGGGCTGCCATTCGAGGACAGCGCGGTGGAGGACGGCATGCGGCTGATGGAGGACCAGATGAAGTCGGCCGGTTGGCACGATGCGGTCGTCACCCTCGAGAAACGCCGCGACAACCCCGAAACCGGCAAGGTGGATTTCGTCCTGAAACTCGACCGGGGCAAGGTCTCGAAAATCGCGATGCCGGTCTTCGAGGGCGAGACCCTGCCCGGCATCCGGGATCAGATGACCCCCTTCGTCGGCCGCATCGCCAACACCGAGAACCTCAACGCGATGCGGTCGCGGGTGGTCGGGGCCTACGAGGAGGCCGGCTTCCTGCGCGCCAGGATCCGGATGACCATCCAGCGCGAAGGCCTCGGCATGACGCCCGTTTTCACCATCGAGCGCGGCCAGCGGTTCAAGCTGCGCAACATCGACATCACCGGTCTGGAGAAGACCGATCCCGAGCGGATCCGGACGCGCCTGAATGGACTGAAGGGCACCTACCTCGACGGCGAAGAGTCCTCCAGGCGCATCCGGCAGATGGTGGCCACCGGCGCGTTTTCGAACATCCAGACCGACATCACTCCGGTCCGGGGCGAGGAGGTGGACGTCACGCTCAGGGTCACCGAGGCCGACGCGCGCGGCCTTTCGGGAACGCTCGGCTTCGACTCCTTCGAAGGCGGGATCATTGGGGGCGGCTACTACGACCGGAACTTCCTCGGGCAGGTCCGCAATCTGACCGCCGGCTTCGAGCTGACCCAGCGATCACTCCTCGGCGAGGTCGCACTCACCGACCCGTGGATCGCTGGCTCCGACATCTCCGGGAAACTCCGGCTCTTCTCGGTGACGAGGGACTACGAGGGCTACGATGTCTGGCGTAGCGGACTCGAAGCCAGCGCCGTCTGGCCGGTCACCGAGCACTACAGCATCGATGCGCTGCTGAGCCTGAGTTACGTTGTCACCAATCCCGACGGGCTGCCGCTTGCCGCGCTCGGCACGCAGGACTACCAGAACCCGTTCATCCGGGTGACCCAACGACTCGACTACCGCGACAACCCGGTCCTGCCCACCTCGGGCTGGCATCTTGAGATGCCATTGGAAATCGGCGCGGCGATCGGAGGTGGCAGCACCCCCTACTTCAAGGGTGGCATCGGGGGCTCCTACCATTACTCCCTGAACAAACAGTCGCAGCTTTCTTTCGGCGCCCGCGGGGGGGTTCTGATTCCCGGCGACAGCACGCGGCTGCCGATCGACCTCCGTTACTTCAATGGCGGACCGCGCAGCGTCCGGAGCTTCCGGGAGAGGGAACTCGGCCCGTGGTCGCGCACCGGCAACCCCGTCGGCGGTCAGGCCTACTGGGTCGCCAACGTCGAATACATCCGCTCGATCGCGGGCCCGCTGAAGGCGGTCGCCTTTGTCGACGCCGGCGGGCTGTCGAGAGACTGGGAGGATCTCGGCATGAACGATCCCGAGGTCGCCGCCGGTCTCGGTCTGCGGCTGGATCTTCCGATCGGCCCGGTCCGGCTCGAGTATGGCCACAACCTGACCCAGGATGGCCGCGACCCGAGCGGAACTTGGCATTTCGCCATCGGCACCGCATTCTGACCCCGCCCCATGAACCGCATCATCCCCACTTGTGAAACCGCCGTCTCCACCCTTCCCGAATGGCATCGCGCCGCCTTCAAGGACTGCGAGGACCGCGTGACTTCCGCCGAGGGCTGGTCGCCGGGCGCGCTCAACCTCGCCCAGGGAGTCGCCAGCAAGGTCCACGAACAACTCATCCACAATGCGGTGAGCCGCCTGCTCATCGACCTGGCCTGCGCGCCGGACGATCCCGCACGCTGGAGCGACCGCTCGATGTCACTCACCGACGATCAGCGCCGCAAGCTCGACGAACGCGACCAGAAGAACTTCCTCGACGCGATCGAGAACCGCATCACCGGGGCGATCCGCCAGCAGAACCAACCGGTCCACGTCTCCTTCGACACCCGCCGCGACCTCGGCGGGGCCTCGATCGTCATCGAGTGCGATCCCCGGCTTTCCGAGGAAGCCGACTTCGCCCGGAAGGTCGAGGCCGCCCTCAAGTCGAGGCTTCCCGAAATCTCGATCCGGGTCGACGCCTCGCCGACCCGGGGCCTGGCCGCTTGGCTCCGCGAACGCCACCCCGGAGTGTTCTCACTCAAGCTCGTCGCGATTCAATCGAGCTTCCTCGAAGGCAAGCCCCTGCCGTGGACCTCGGTCAAGAAGGCGGTGATCGATTCGCTCGCCGACCTCCGCTGAAATCTCAGCGGCCGAGCATGGCCCGGGTGTCCTCGACATTGAGCGCCCGCTGGGCGCGCCAGTCCTTCACCTCGGGTTCCTGATAGACCCTCCTGCGAAAATCCGTCTCCGCATCCGAGGGTCTCGCCAGCGAGGCCCGGCCGCTCTCGCGGGCGGCGGATCGATCCACCGAACCGGGATTGAGAACCTTCGAGTTCTCGCGACTCACCCGGGTCCCCTCACTCGCCCCCTTCGAACCTTCGCGCGCGCTCTGCAGGAAGCGGTCACCGTCGGTGGCACCGTCGTAAACCTTGCCGGTGTAATCCTTGCGCCCCCAGAAGGATCGCTTCTCGTAACGGTCGAGATTGCCCTGATAGGCGTTGGCGGCGTAGCCCTTGTCGAAGTGCCGGCTCACCATCGAATTCTCCGCCGCCCCCTTGCGCTGGCCGGACTTGTCGAAGTTCGGGTTGGTCGCCCCGAAGCGGTCGATGATCTTCTGCGAGTCATCGTTGAAAAGCTCGCCGCTCTTCATCTCGAAGCCCTCCTGAGGGGCCGGATCGGCACCCGCCTCCGCATCGCCCCCCGTCCCGCAGGACGCGAGCAGGCCGGCAGCCCCGAGGACCACGGCAAACGGACGGATGAATCTCATGGGGCGCGGATCCTGCCAGAGTCCACGCCTCGTCACAATCCCCAATCCGGGTGTCACTGAAAGTGGTGGCCATGGCCGGGACTTGTCGGCCAGACACCCTTCCCGGCGCCAGGATATCGGATTCGCCAGCGAAGCCATATGAGGACGTCAATCCGCTCTTACGGCGTGGTTTTCTCCCGGGCCGACTTCGGCAGGCAGGGATCCCCCTCTAGACTGCGGCGATTCATCGCCGCTTTGGCGAAGCATTGCAATGCGAGCCGGGCCATCGGCGATGAATCGCCTCCATCAAAGCGGCGATGAATCGCCGCAGTCTAGATTTCCCGGCGGCTCGTCATCCGAGCCTGAAAAGTCCGGCCGCGGACCGCGGCATCGCGGTCACCCCAACCGCTCTGCCCACCACTTTCAGTACCCCCCGCAATCCCGGGCGGTGCGAGCCGCAATCACCAAGGCATCGGGAACGCCCGCATGAACTCATGCACGCGGTCGCGGATGGCGTGGAGGGCCGTCTCGTCGCCGATGTTCGACAGGGCTTCGGCGATGAAGTCGGCGACCTGCTCGATGTCCTTCTCCTTCATCCCGCGGGTCGTCACGGCCGGGGTGCCGATGCGGATGCCGCTGGGCTTCATCGGGGTGCCGGTGTCGAAGGGAATCGAGTTCTTGTTCACCGTGATCGCCGCCTCGTCGAGGGCGGTGGACGCCTCGGCTCCGTTCAGTTTCTTGCCGCGGAGGTCGACCATCAGCACGTGGTTGTCAGTGCCCCCGGAAACGACCCGGTAGCCGTGCCCGGTGAGGCGCGAGGCCATGGTTTGGGCATTGCGGACCACCTGCTCCTGATAGGACTTGAAATCAGGCTTCAGGGCCTCGCCGAAGCAGATCGCCTTGGCGGCGATCACGTGCATCAGCGGTCCCCCCTGGATGCCGGGAAAGACCTGCGAGTCGATCTTCTTCGCGAACTCCTCCTTGCACAGGATGATCCCGCCCCGCGGACCGCGCAGCGACTTGTGGGTGGTCGAGGTCACGAAGTCGGCATGCGGCACCGGGCTCGGATGAACCCCGGCGGCGACGAGGCCGGCGATATGCGCCATGTCGACGAAAAGATAGGCCCCCACCTCACGGGCGATCCCGGCCATGCGTTCGAAATCGATCACCCGCGAGTAGGCGCTGGCGCCGCAGGTGATCAGGGCGGGCTTCGTCTCGCGGGCGAGCTCGGCAAGATGATCGTAGTCGATCCGCTCATCCTCCTCGCTCACGCCGTAGTGGGTGACCTCGTAGAACTTGCCGGAGAAATTCGCCTTGTGGCCGTGCGTCAGGTGACCGCCGTGGGCGAGGTCCATGGTCAGGATCTTGTCACCCGGCTTGAGCACGGAGAAATACACCGCCGTGTTCGCCTGCGAGCCGGAGTGGGGCTGGACGTTCGCGTGCTCGGCCCCGAAAAGCTCCTTCGCCCGCTCGATCGCCAGCGTCTCGACGACATCCACATTCTCACAGCCGCCATACCAGCGGCGTCCGGGGTAGCCTTCCGCGTACTTGTTCGTCAGCACCGAGCCCTGGGCCTCCATGACCGCTGGCGAGGCGAAGTTTTCCGAGGCGATCAGCTCGATGTTGAAACGCTGACGGTGCTCTTCCTCGACGATGGCGGCATACACATCGGGGTCGGTGACTTGGATGCGCGAACCCGAGGCCTTGCCCAGTCGCCGCTCGTGGCGACCGCCCTGGAACTCGGTCGCAAGGAAGGCATCAACCATCGCTAGGCCGGTCTCGGTGTCGACATTCCTGCCTCCGAGGCAAAGGACGTTCGCGTCGTTGTGGTCACGCGTGAGCACCGCCTCTTCCACCGTGCGGATGTTCGCCGCCCGCACGTGGCGGTGGCGGTTCGCCGCGAGGCACACCCCCACGCCCGAGGTGCAGCAGAGGATGCCGAAGTCGTGGGTGCTGTCGCCGACGTTGATCGCCACCAGATTCGCATAGTCGGAATAGTCCACCGACTCCGTTCCATGGGTCCCGAAGTCCGTCACCTCATGGCCGGCGGCCTTCAGGTGCGCCGCAATGGCATCCTTCAATTCCACTCCGCCGTGATCGGCGCCGATCGCAATTCGCAGGGTCTTCTCGCTCATGAATGGGGTCGGGCTTGGCCGCCGCAGGGAAATGACCCGCGGCCTGCCGAAATGCAACCCCGGACTCAGCCGGAAGTCTGATCGATGAAGGCGATCAGCGTCGGGATGGCCTGATCGAGCGTCTCGGCGACCTCCCGGTAGGCGGCGGGTCCGCTGCCGATCGGGTCCGGCACGTCGCAGCCGACGCCGCGGCCCGGCAGGTCGACGAACTCGCAGGTCAGGTAGAACTTGTCCTCGTGCTCGGGGAACATCCGGTGGAGCACCGCGAGGTGCTGGCCGGTCATGGCGAAGACGTGGGACGCTTTCTTGATCAGCTCCTCGCTCACGGCCTGGCTGGCGAAGCCATCGATGCCGGCACCGCGGGCGCGAAGGATGGCATCGGTGTCGGGGCTGATCCGCCCGCCGGGACCCGCCGAGACCCCGGCGGAGGCCACCTCGAAATCGTCCCGCCCGGCCACTGCCGCCCGGAACAATCCCTCCGCCATCGGACTGCGGCATGTGTTGCCCGTGCAGACGAAAAGGACTGACTTCTTTTCTGCCATGGCGGCCACCCTGAGTACGGAGGGCATGGCGGTCAAGTGGCGCGAAGCTCCCGCTTTGCGAGACGATCCACACCGCCTCCGGCGTGGGGCGTACCGCCCTGCGGCCCGGTGCCGTTCCCGACCGATCACCGTGCCCGACCACACCGAAGCAGGAGCTTCGTCGACCGCTCGCAAAGCGGAGCTTTGCGCCACTACCGCACTGCCTTCCAGTCGCGGATCACGTCGAGGAATCCGCGCAGGTAGCGCTGGGCCTTCACCTCGCCGACCCCCGGCACCGCCAGCCCTTCTTCCAGATTGCCCGGCTGATAGCGGGCCAGCGCCTCCAGCGTGCGATTGCCGAAAATCACGTAAGGCGGCACACCCTGTGCCTTCGACAGTCTCATCCGCAGGTCCCGCAGCGCGCTGTAGAGGCCAGGATCAAAGCCCCTGTCCTCCAGCTCGACGGCGCTCTCGCCGCCCCGTCCCTGCGGTGGCCACGCCAGGCGGAAATTCCCACTGCCCTTCATCACCCGCTCGCCCCGCTCGCTCAAGGTCAGCAGCGGATACTCGCCGGCTTCGACCCGGACCAGTCCGGCATCCGTCATCGCCCGGAACAGCGCGTTCAGATACCCGCTCCCCTGCTCCTTGAGAATGCCGTAGGTCGACAAGCGGTCGAGGCCCGCCGCCACCACCTCCTGCGAGCGGCTGCCGGTGAGCATGAGCACGATCTTGCCGCGCCCGTAGCGCCCCTCCCAGCCCGCCGGCCCCTTGCGCGACATCCGCGCCACGCCGCTGAGCGCCTTGCGGACGATCACGTGCTCCTCATCGGTCGGCTCGCGCTCATCCCCGCCGTCGTCGCGGCAAATGTCGCAGGTCCCGCAGGTCTCCGCATCCTCCTCGCCGAAGTACTCGAGGATCCACTGCTGGCGGCAGGCCCGGGCGTAGCACATCTCGACCATCGCCTTGAGCTTGTCGCGATCCCGCCGCTCCTTTTCCTCGAGGGCCCGCTCGTCGAGTTCGAGGGCCTCGGGAAAGACATCCGGGCGCTTGAGCCTCGTCCCCCGCATCCGCTTGCCGGGAATATCGAAGCGCTCGATGTAGCCCGCGCGGGCCAAAGCGGCCAGCGCACTGCTCACCGCCATCCCGTTCTTCAGGCCGGCCCCGTCGGTGATGTCCTCGATGCTCCGATGCACCTCGTGATCGCCGTCCGACGCGTCGAGCAGGTAGCGGTAGATGTCGCGGATCGCCTGCGCGCCCGGATTCGCGCCCTCGATGAAGAATTCCTGGGTACGGGTGTCGGCGTAGTTGAAGAGCAGCTCGCACACCGCCGCCTCGCCATCACGACCCGCCCGGCCCGCCTCCTGGTAGTAGGCCTCGATGCTGCCCGGCACCTCGTAGTGGATCACGAAGCGCACGTCGGCCCGGTCGATGCCCATCCCGAAGGCGTTGGTCGCCACCGCCACGTCGGCCTGCCGCTTCAGAAACACCTCCTGCGCCTGCTCGCGCTCCTTGTCGTTCATCCCGCCATGGTAGGCGATGACCTTCATCCCCCATGAGGCCAGGGTCTCACTCACCTCATCGACCTTTTTCCGCGTCGCGCAGTAGACGATGCCGGTCTTGTTCGCCGTCACCACCTCGCGCAGCCGCGCGAGCTTCTGGGCCTTCTTGTCCACCGCGGTGATGCCCAGTGAAAGGTTCGGCCGCGAGAAGCCGCTGACCACCTCGAAGGGCTCGCGCAGCCCGAGCACCTTCAGGATGTCCTCGCGCACCATCGGCGTCGCCGTCGCGGTGAGCGCCACGCACTGCGGCTGGCCGATCCTTTTCAGCGCCCGGCCGAGCTTCATGTAGTCGGGGCGGAAATCGTGCCCCCACTGGCTCAGGCAGTGCGCCTCGTCGACGGCGAAAAGCGAGACCTCCACCCCGTCGAGCGCCCGCACGAAGGACTCGGCGCGGAAGCGTTCGGGAGCCACATAGACGAGCTTGAACCCGCCCGTGCGCATCCCGTCGAGCCGCCGCCGCTGCTCGTCCCACGGCACGGTCGAATTGATCAGGGTCGCGGGGATGCCCTTGGCCACCAGCGCGTCCACCTGATCCTTCATCAGCGCGATCAGCGGCGACACCACCAGCGTCACGCCCTCGAAACACAGCGCCGGAAGCTGGTAGCAGAGCGACTTGCCGCCCCCGGTTGGCATCACCACCAGCCCATCCTTGCCCGCCACGATCTCGGAAATCACGCGGTCCTGGCCATCCAGAAACCCCTCATGCCCGAAGTGCCGCTTGAGCGCCTCAAGTGGTTGCTGGATCAGTGTTTTCTGGGAAATCCCGGACATTCGAAAGCTGTTCAAGTGAATACTTTCACCGCCGTGCGGTCAACCCGACATTGCCCGATCCGGGATCAATGGCCATTCCGAATCCTTCCCATTTTGCACCGCCTTCCAACAATTCCCTCCACGTTGCCAGCCCCGGAAACTTCTGCTAAGTCTCTCCCATGACCGCCTTGGAAAAGCCGGAAGCCATCTCGATCGCCGAATACCTCGCCGGCGAGGAACTCGCCGAGGTGAAGCACGAGTACGTCGGCGGCTCTGTCCACGCCATGGCGGGCGCGACCAACCGCCACAACGCGATCGCCGTCAATGCGATGGTCTCGCTCGGGGCGCAGCTTCGCGGCAAGTCCTGCCGGCCGTTCAACAGCGACACCAAGGTGCGCATCGATTTTCCCGATCACACCCGCTTCTACTATCCGGACGCGATGGTTGTCTGCCGCTCGAATCCCGCGGGCGACCATTTCCAGGAAAGTCCGGTGGTCGTCGTCGAGGTCCTCAGCGACTCGACGCGCCGCACCGATCTGGAGGAAAAGCGCGAGGCCTACCTGACGATGCCCTCGCTCAAGGCGCTGATCTTCGTCGAGCCCGACTCGCCCCGCGTGGTCATCCATCGCCGCCGGGCGGAGGGAGGTTTCGGTTCGGAGGTCCACTCCGGCCTCGACGCCGTCGTCCCGCTGCCGGAAATCGAGGCCGAACTCCCGTTGGCCGAGCTTTACGACCAGATCGGCGACTGATCACCCCACCAGATCCCCGATCGAGCCGAAGTCCGGGGTGAACAGCCGCTGGTACATCCGCGCGGCGTAGCCATCGGTCATCCCTGCCAGGAAGTCGCACACCAGCCGCGCCCGTTCCCACTCGCTGCCGGCGGCGGCGATCTCCCCGGCGGCGTCCTCCGGCAGAAGCTGGAACTTCTGGCCGTCGATCGGCTGGTCCTTCACGTAGCGCGTCTCGAGCAACTCCCACAACTGGCGCAGCATGTGGCTGCCCTTGTGCTCGAGTTGCTTGAGCTGTGGGGAAAGGAACACCACCTCGAAGGCGAGCTTCTTGAAGACCTCCGATTCCGCCTTCACGCCGGGGTCGATCACCAGGCGGAAGCGGTAGCGGTTGGTCGTGCCGCTCATGAAATTGACATCCTCTTCCAGCGAGGTCGCCCGGATGTAGCGGCCGATCCGCTTGCCGACGAAGGGATCCACCCGGCCGCGCCGGATCGCGGTCATCAGCTCACCGAGCGGCGTCCCTTCCCCTCTGGGCTCGCCCACCCGTTCGGCCCAGCGCTCGATCCGCTCGAGATTGAGAAAGCCCGCGCGGACGCTGTCGGAAAGGTCGTTCAGCGAGTAGGCGGTGTCGTCGGCCCAGTCCATGACCTGGCACTCGATGGACTTGAAGCCGTCGCGCACCGCACCCGGCGGCAGCTCCGCAGGGAAGTCATTGCCGCCGAGCACGCGGTCGACCTCGTCTTGCTGGAAATCGTAGAGGAAATGGTTCTCCGGCACCTCTTTTTCCAGATACTTCCGCTCGCTCCACAGCGACTTGTATTTCAGGACCGCATCGACGAAGGCGCGGCTCGGATCCATCCCGGTGCGCTTGGCCGAAAAGATCCGCTCGCACAAAAGCCGCAGCGTCTGGGCGTTGCCCTCGAACCCGCCCCAGCCCGCCATCAGGTGGTTGAGCGTCCGCTCACCCGCGTGGCCGAAGGGCGGATGCCCGAGATCGTGCGACAGGCACGCCGCCTCTACCAGATCGGGGTCGATGAAGAAATCCTCCTCCAGCGGCGCTCCCCGGGATTTCAACCAGTGGCAGATCGAGCGCCCGATCTGCGCCACCTCCAGGGAGTGGGTCAGCCGCGTGCGGTAGAAGTCATACTCGCCGCTCCAGAATACCTGCGTCTTGTTCTGCAAGCGCCGGAAGGCCGGCGTGTGCAGCACCCGGTCGCGATCGATCTGGAAGGCCGTTCGAAAGTCGCCTCCGTCGTCGCGCCCCGAGCGCCGCTCGAGATCGAAGGCTCCATAGAATCGATTCCGCATGGGCCGTCCTTAGCCCGCCGGCGTCCCGGCGGGCAAAGGAAAACCGTCCGGAGGGAAATCACTGCTGTCCCACCGCGGCCTTGGCAGCCTGGATATCCTGAAGGGTGGTCTCTTCCATGCCGCTCAGGCCCTTGGCCACGGTACCCATGGCCGCCAGCTTGCCCTTGCGGACCGCGAAGCCATCGGCCTCGTCGCCCATCATCTGGCGCAGCTCGGCGGTCATGTTGAGGTCATCGTCCTCCGACACGCTGTCGGGATCGACGCCGAGCATCTCGGTCGCGGCATTGATGTGATCGCCGCGAACCGCCACCTCCCCGAGGGCTTCGTCAAAGCTCTCCTTGGTATTGGCCATGGTCTTCACGTCGTTCACGCCCTCACCCAGGTGATGGATCGTCTTTTCGAACTTGGCACGCAGGTTCGGGTTGACGGCGACCGCGGTCACGGGAGTCACGAAAAGCGCCAGCAGCGCCACGTTCGCGATCAACTTCACGCGTCCCTTCTTCTTCGTCAGGCGCGCGTCGCGCTCCTCGAGCATCGCCGCGAGTTCCTGATCCTGCTCGGTGTGGTGCTGCTCGACCCTGGCTTCCTCCTTGGGTGCCGCCCCGACGGGTTTCGGCTGTTCAGCAGCAGCTGCTTGCCCGGACGGGGCATCCACCGCCTGCTCGGCGGCTTCGACGGCGGCCTGCATGGCCGAGACCTTCAAGCGGGAGGTCTCGCTGGCAGGACGCCTGGAGGTCGTCTCCAAGGTCTTCTCGGTCGCCGTGATGTCCGGCTTCTTGATGGCTTCATCGCACAGTGCTTTGATGCGATCCGACTGGGTCAGGAATGGTTGTTGGGAAGGCATGACGTTTTAGGTATCCTGAATATGTGGGATTCTGAACTCCGTAATCGCGTAAGCGCATAAAATGCGGAGAACTTGTCCCGCGCCCATGGGATCCTGCTTGAAATTCGACGCTTTGCTCTCGCTCCATCGGCTGCCCCGGAGCCGTGCCGGTCTTGCATTCCGACCGAGCCCTGCCGCTTTTTCATTCGTCGTTTGGTCCGCAATCCGCTGACATCAACCGCAGATGCCCGGCCTACTTGCGCTCGCTTCCGGAGACGGCATGTCTCCTCTCGTTTACCTGACGTTGGTTCTGGCGATCGGCGTGCTCGCGCAGTGGCTGGCGTGGCGTTTCAAGCTGCCCTCGATCCTGCTGCTCCTGGCCTTCGGCTTCGCGCTCGGGCAATGGACCGGGGTCAAGATCGACGACTACCTGGCGACGGCCGACGCCCAGTTCAACCCGCTGCTATCAGCCGTTGGGCTGTTTGTGGCGATCATCCTCTTCGAGGGAGGGCTGACGCTGAAATTCAGCGAACTGCGCGAGTCCGGATTGCCCGTGCTGCGGCTGTGCACCATCGCCGTGGTGATCTCGATGGCGGCGACCGCCCTCTTCATGTGGCAGGGTCTCGGCTACGACCTGTGGCTGGCACTGCTGACCGGTGCCATCCTCACGGTGACCGGCCCCACCGTGATCGCCCCGCTGCTGCGCCACGTGAATCCGACGCGCAAGATGGGCTCGATCTTCAAGTGGGAAGGCATCGTGGTCGATCCGATCGGCGCCATCCTCGCGGTCCTCGTGTTCAAGGCGGCCCTGGCCTCGGATGCGGATTCCGCATGGCTGGCGGTATTGGTTTCGATGGGCAAGCTGCTCGGCATCGGCGTCATCGGCGGCTACGCCCTCGGCAAGCTCGTCGAGGTCCTGCTGCGCAAGCACCTCATTCCCGACTATCTCCAACCGGTCTTCCTGCTGGCGGTGGTCGCGGTGGCCTTCACGGCTTCCAACCAGTTCGAGAAGGAGGCCGGACTCCTGACCGTCACTGTGCTCGGCATCGTGCTGGCCAACCAGCGGTCCGTCTCGGTGAAGCACATCCTCGAGTTCAAGGAGAACCTCCGCACGCTGATCATCTCGTCGCTCTTCATCGTGCTGTCGGGCCGGATCGCCGTCGACGACCTCACGGGGACCTTGTGGAAGGGCGTGGCGCTGCTTCTCTTCCTCATCCTGATCGGACGCCCTCTCTCGGTCTTCGGGTCCCTGATGGGATCTCCCAAGACCACCCGCAACGAGCGGATCTTCCTCGCCTTCCTCGCGCCGCGCGGGATCGTCGCCGCCGCCGTTGCCTCGATCTTCGCGCTCGAGTTCGAGATCGCGGCAAACAACGGGATGTTCGACGACCGGGCCTCCCTCATCGCCACCCAGTCCGCCGAAATCTCAGCCCTGATCTTCCTCATCATCATCGGCACCGTCGCCGTCTACGGCCTGGGGGCCTCCCCGCTGGCACGGATGCTCGGCCTGTCTTCCAGGAATCCGACCGGCATTCTCTTCGCCGGTGCCGACGAGTGGGCGCGGGTGGCCGCAAAGGCCCTGGCCGACGACGGCCACCAGGTGATGCTGCTCGACACCAACTTCAGCAACGTGTCCGCCGCCAGGATGCTCGGCTTGGAGGCCCACCGCGCCAACATCCTCTCCGAGTTCGCCGAGGAGGAACTCGACTTCAACGGTCTCGGCTCGCTGATCGCCGGAACGCCGAACGACGAGGTCAACTCGATGGCCACCCAGAGGTTCATCCACCAATTCGGCCGTGCCGGCGTCTGGCAGATCGCGCCGCACGACCACGAGACCCGCAATCGCACCTCCGCCGCCTCGGACGTCCGCTCGCAGGTCTGCTTCACCCGCGCCCCCGAACATGCCGACCTTCAGGAATTCGTCGACAAGGGCGGAGTCGTGAAGAAATCGCAGATCACGGACATCTTCACCTTCGAGGATTTCGCCCTCACCTACGAGGGGCAGCCCTACCACATCCTGTTCCTTTCGGACGAATCCAAGGGACTTCGGCCGGCCCCGGTCGAACTTGAACGAGTCTCCCGCGGGACGACGCTTTACGTGCTGCTGCCAAAACAGGAGACACCCGGTGATAAACCGACTTCGGAGGGCCAGTAAGTGCTGAAACCCAGACTGTCGTCATCATGATGCACACCTTCAAACACATCTTCTTCTGGCTCTCCGGCGCCGGCTCCGAAACCCTCGAGCAGTGCCCGAACTGGGAGCAGCGGAAGTACGTCGCCTTCGGCGCCACCGTGCTGGTGCCCTGCGCCTTCGCCTTCATCGCCTGCTCCTACGCGCTTTCGACCATCACCGACAGGGCGGCGGTCATCTACCCCGTCGCCGCAGTCTGGGCCTTCATCATTCTCACGATCGACCGCGCCCTGCTGGCCGGATACCGGCCGTTCCTCTCCTGGCGGCGCAAGCTCTCGCAGTTCTCGCTGCGCCTCGGCGTCGCCATCCTCATGGGCATCACCATCGCCCACCCGCTGGTCCTGCTGCTTTTCCGCGACACCATCACCTCGGTCGTCGAGGAGGAACGCGCCGCCGAAATCGAAGAGGTCCGCGGCGAGTTCGCGGAAACGAAGGCCGGCGTGCGGGCCGAGATCGCCCGCCTCGACGACGCGGTCGGCCAGCAGCGCGAGAAGTGGACCGAGAGCTTCCAGGCCCGCTTCATCATCCAGGACCGGGATTCCGCCGAGGACGCCATTCCGGGGCTCACGCAGAACCAGCAGAAGGAACTCGACGCCGCCGTCGCCGAGGCCGTGGCCCCCTTCAGCGAACGCCTCGAAACGGTCCAGGCCCAGCACGACGAACTGACGCCCCTCTACACCAAGCTGCAGACCGAGCTTTCCTATTGGCAGACCGAGTATGAACGCGAGTTGAACGGCCAGCGCTCCGGCCTGGTGGGCGAAGGTCCGCGGGCCAAATCCATCAAGGCCGACCAGCTCGAACCCCGCCGCGCCGAATCCCAGCGCATCGCCGGACTGCTGGAACACCTCAGCGCCGAAAAGGCGATGCTGCAGACGCAGATCCGCACCGCCGAAGCGGGTGCCATCGCCGCCTTCGAGGGGCGCCTCGCCGAAATCGAGGCCGCCAACCGCGCCGAGGAGCAGCGTGTCGCCGCGCTCAAGCGCCAGGTCGAGGAAGACCAGGCACAGGCCTTCGTCACCCAGCAGAACTCCCTCCGCGACACCATCAAGCAGCAGATCGACTCGCTGCTTGCCGAGCAGGAACTCGCCAAACAAGAGCTGGCCGCGGTCGGCACCGAGGAGAGAAACCGCATCGCCGCGATCCAGGCCGAGCCCCGCCGCGACATCCTCACCCAGACGCTGGCCCTGCATAACCTCTTCCAGCAGGGTTCCGAGGGCGGCAAGTTCGCGCTCTACACGTATTTCATCCTCACCGCCCTGTTCATGCTGGTGGACACGATTCCGCTGGTCGTGAAGTTCTTCACCAAGCCGGGCCCCTACGACACCCTCCTCGACCGTGACGAAATCTCCTTCGACTCCGAGCACGAGGCCTTCAAGACCAGCCACGGCCGCTACATGGAGAAGCTCGCCGACGGCAACCTGATTGCCGTCACCCGCAACAAACGGCTCGAGCACGCGCTGGTCGATGGCGTCGAGCATTCCCGGGCGGCGCGCGAATTTCTCGACTCGATGATCGCGATGGAACGCTCCTTCGCCGAGCAGATGCGGCTCGAGCAGGAAGCCCACGAGCACTCGGGGCCGGAGAAGCTCGCCATGCTCGAAAAGATGAAGGCCAGCTTCTACGAGGACCTCCACCGCCGCATGGAGAACTTCTTCAAGAGCAGCGTGACCCAGAGCTGAGTTGGCGCAAAGCAATGCTTTGCGCGAGGCGGACGATGCTCCCTCCTACGCCAAGGCTACGGCGGACAGGCCAGCTTCGTCTCCGGCGATGACATCTTCCTACACCTCCCTCGAAGCCGAGCTCCACGACCTGTTCTGGGAAGGCGAGGACACGCCGGAACTCGAGTGGCTCGACGCCCTGCTTCGGGAATTCCCCGGCCCCTCGCTGGAGGTGGGATGCGGTTCGGGACGCCTGCTCCTGCCCCTGCTCCGAAAGGGCCATCCAATCGAAGGGCTCGAACCCTCGGCAGCGATGCTCAAGCTCTGCCGCGAACGATCGGCGGAACTCAACCCCGTGCTCCACTCCGGTGACATGACGACTTTCAGTAGCGACAAACTCTATCGCTCGATCCTCATTCCGGCCTTCACCCTCCAGCTCTCCCCGCAGCCCGCCGACGACCTCAAGCGCCTGCGGGATCGACTCACCGCCGACGGCATCCTTTACCTCACCGTCTTCCGCCCCTTCGCCGAACTCGACGGCGAACTGCCCGAGAATGAGTGGTATGACGATCACCAGACGGAACTGCCCGGGGGTGGAAATGCCTCGCTGAGAACCCTCCATCAAATCGACCGCCAAGGCCGGATCCTCCACCGCCGACATCACTATCGCGTCGAGCAGGATGGCGAGGTCCGTGAACACCATAGCGAACAAACCATCCGCTGGTTCGAGCCAAAGCAACTCGCGCGGATGCTGGATGACGCCGGTTTCGGGATCGACCGGGCCCTTGCCGACTTCGACGAAACGATCCCCGTCACCGAGGACGCCCAGATCATCACGGTCGTCGCACGACCCCGCGTCCACCCTTGATCCGGAAGATTCAAAATCTGAAGTCCGAGATCTGAAATCTGAAATCCGGGCTACTCCGACTCGTCGGCACCCGCTTCGGCCACCGCTTCCTCGACCGCCGGTTCGAGCCGGCGCAGATGCACCTGGCCGACACGTCGGCCATCGGTGCTGGTGACCCGGGCCTCCCAACCGAGGATCTCCATGCTTTCCCCCACTTCCGGGAAACGACCGAGTCTCTGGGTGATGTAGCCACCGACGGTGGTCACCTCGCCGCTCTCGAGTTCCAGTCCCTCCTCGATGTCGGAGAGGTCGTTGAGGGTCAGGGTGCCATCGACGACGAACTCGTCATCATTGACCCTCACGAATTCCGGACGCTCGTTGTCGAACTCGTCCTGGATGTCGCCGACGATCTCCTCGATCACGTTGTCGAGGAAGACGATCCCCACGGGTGTGCCGAACTCATCGACCACCAGCGCCAGGTGCGCCCGCTCCTTGAGAAAGAACTTCAGCAGGATGTCCAGCGGCATCGTGTCCGGCACGACCTTCAGGTCCCGCCGGATGCGCATGAGGTCCGGATCGGGTCCGCCCACCAGCTTGAGCACGTCCTTGATGTGGATCAGCCCGATGTGGTTGTCGAGGTGACCGCCCTTCACCAAGGGAAAGCGCGTGTGCTTGGTCCGGCGCGCCACCTCCAGCGCTTCTTCGAAAGGCTGGTCGGCATCCAGCACCACCACATCCTGCCGCGGCGTCATCACGTCGCGCACCCAGAGTTCATTGAGTTCCAGCGCGTTCACCGCGATCTCCCTTTCGGTGTCGGTGACCTCCATCGCCGCGCCACTCTGGGTGACCAGCAGCGCCAGCTCCTCGGCGGAGTGGATGTGTTCGCCCTCCGAGATCGGGTCGATGCGGAAGACATTCTTCAGCAACAGGTTCGCCGTGCCGTTGAGCACCCGGATCGCCCAGTGGAAGGACTTGTAGAAGACATGCAGCGGCTTCGCCAGCCGGAGCGTCGTCGCCAGCGCCTTGCGGATGGCGATCGACTTCGGCAGCAACTCGCCGATGACGACGTGCAGGAAGGTGAAGGAAATGATCGCGAGCCCGAAGGACAGCCAGTGGATGATCGGAATCGAAAGACTGAAGAGCGCGACTTCCTCGGGCATGCCGAGCTTCCACAACGCCGGCGACACGAACGCCTCGACAAACGGCTCACCGAGGAAACCGAGCGCCAGCGAGGCGATCGTGATTCCCAACTGGTTTGCGGAAAGGTAGCCGTCGAGCTTGCCGACCACCCGCATCGCCGTCTCGGTGCTGCCCGGCTTCTCCTTCTCGACCGTTTCGAGCTGGCTCGGCCGCACCTTGACGATCGCAAACTCCGAAGCGACGAAGAAGGCGTTGAGGAGCAGGAAAAACGCGATCCCCGCCAGATACAGCAGGGTCCGTGGAAAGCTCGGGAAGTCCTTGGAAATCTCTCCCCCGGCGGCCGCGAGCAGCGACGGCATGTCTGACAAGGCCTCGATCACCGTCTCACAATTTTTCGTAGGTCCCCTGGTCGCGCTTCTCGAGAATGGTGAAGCCCGCCTTCTTGGCGTCGCTCACCGAGAGCGGCTTGGTGATCCGGGGCGTGTTGACCTTCGAGATGACCTTCCTCACCGGGTTCCGGCAGGCGAGGCATTTCTCCAAGGGGGCGCGATCGACGGGGCGACGCAGGTCGAAGCCCTCGCGGCAGATCCGACAAGATCGCTCGGGATCGTCGGGGTGCTCGGAAACGTATTCGTAAATCGGCATTGCTGGACGGGAGGACGAGCAGTTTCCGCCTCCCGTCGAAGGCAGGAGAGACTGCCCTACCAGCTCGACTTCGTCACGCCGGGAATCATCCCGTGCGACGCAAGTTCCCGGAAGCTGATCCGGGAAAGCCGGAAGCGGCGAATGAAGGCGCGGCGGCGACCGGAGTGCTCGCAGCGGTTGACCACACGGGTCGGGCTGGCGTCACGCGGCAGCATCGAGAGACCAATGTAGTCCTTCTCGGCCTTCAGCTTGTGACGGAGGTCGGCATACTTGGCGACGGTGCGCTTCTTGCGTTCGTTGCGGGCTGTCCAGCTCTTCTTAGCCATAATTCGGGGCGCGGGAGATAGCCCATCACCCCGCCATTGCAAGCCAAATCCAGCAATTTTTCCCACTCCCCGCAACTTTTCTCCGGACGTATTCCCCCTTGAGAACCCGCTCGGATGCCGCTTTCATCCCCCGCCATGTTCCGGCGCTTCCGCCCGCTCGCCCTTCTCGCGCTCGCAGCCCTCGGCTCATGCGGCGGAGAGCCGCAGACCCGCCACCACGTCCAGAACTACCCCACCCAGCCCGCCCCGCCGGCCAGCGACGGCGTTCCGGCGATCGCGCCACCCCAGATCTACGGCGAAAGCGCGATCGTGATCGACGCCCGCAGCGGCAAGGTGTTCTACGCCAAGAACGCCGACTCGATCCGCCCGGTCGCCTCGACCCAGAAAATCATCACCGCTCTGGTGGTTCTCGACGCCGGATCGCTGGACAAGAGGATCACCATCGAGAACAGCGACACCGCCTGCGAGCCCACCAAGCTCTACTTGAGGCCCGGCGAGGTTTACACCCGCGGTGCGCTGACCAAGGCGCTGATGGTCAAGAGCGGCAACGACGTCGCCCGTGCGCTCGCCCGTGACATCGGGGGTTCCCAGGAGGGCTTTTCGGCGCTGATGAACCGCAAGGCGGCGTCTCTCGGCATGCGCAATTCGAACTTCATCAATCCCAACGGCCTCCCGGCACCCGGCCAGTACTCCACCGCCCGCGACATCGCCATCGCCGCCCGCCACGCCTACCGGAGCGGCACCATCCGCTCCTGGACCAACACCCAGAAATACACGTTCCAATATGCCAGCGGCCGCACCAAGGTGCTGGAAAACACCAACAAGCTCCTCAAGTCCGTGCCCTACTGCGACGGCATGAAGACCGGCACCACCAACCGCGCCGGACGCTGTCTGGTCGCCACCGGCACCTACAACGGACGCTCCGCGATCACCGTCGTTCTCAAGAGCAACTCCCGTCACGTCTGGGACGATTCCGAAAAGCTCCTCCGCTGGGCTCTCGAGTCGCCCCGCCGCTGAGGGGGAGCGCCGGCGTCCTGCCGGCACCGTCGGGCATCCTGCCGGGCGACCTCCGGACCGTTTCCCATCACCATGCGCCCCGCCCATCCCGAGCGAGAGCTGGCCGACCTCGCCGAGGCGGGTCTGCTGCGCCAGCTGCGCGAAACAACGCCTCTTGGAGGGACTTACGTCGGCCGGGACGGATACGGTTTCTGGAACTTCGCCAGCAACGACTACCTCGGCCTCGCCGCCCACCCGCTGATCCGCGACGCCTTCCACGAGGGCCTCGACCGCTTCGGCCACGGTGCCGCCGCCTCCCGGCTGATCACCGGCAGCCAGCCGCCGCACATCCGTTTCGAAGAGCAACTCGCCGAGGCCAAGGGAACGGAGGCCGCACTCCTCTTCTCCTCCGGCTTCGCCACCGCCGTCGGAGTCGTTCCCGCCCTCGTGGGAAAAGGCGACTTCGTCATCCTCGACAAGCTCTGCCACGCCTGCCTGATCGATGGCGCCCGGCTGTCCGGCGCGACGCTCCGGGTGTTCCCCCACAACGACCTCGGGAAGCTCGAGAGTCTTCTCCAGGGCATCCGGAGCAAGAACGCCGAAGCACGGGTCCTGATCCTCACCGAGTCGGTCTTCTCGATGGACGGCGATCTTTCCCCGCTCGAGGGAATCCTCGACCTCAAGGAACGCCACGACGCGCTCCTGCTCCTCGACGAGGCCCACGGCTTCGGCGTCCTCGGACCGACCGGCATGGGCCTGGCCGAGCAACTCGGGGTCCAGGATCGCATCGATTTCCACATGGGCACCCTGAGCAAGGCCGCCGGACTCTCCGGCGCCTACCTGGCGACCTCCACCATCTGGCGCGACCTCCTCGTCAACCGTGCCCGCTCCTTCATCTACTCGACCGCCCCGCCGCCGGCGCTCGCCCACGCCGCCTCGGCCGCGGTGACCCTGATTCGGTCGGATGAAGGTGGGGCATTGCGGACGAAGCTCGCCGAGAAGGTCGCAATCCTCCGCCCCGATGGGCCGCCGACCCCCATCATCGCCCGGATCGCAGGCGACAATGAAGCGGCCTTGTCCGATTCCGAGCTCCTGGCGGACCATGGCTTCATGGTGCCCGCCATCCGCTATCCCACCGTCCCGCGTGGAAGCGCGAGACTTCGGATTTCCGTTTCCGCCGCCCACCCGACCCACGCCGTGGAGGGACTCGCCCGACTACTCTCCCGCTTTCGCTGAAAGCTTGCAGCACCGCCCCGGGTAGCGCTGGAATCACTCCGTCACTCCATTCCATGAAAACCATCCTTCTCTCCCTCGCCCTCATCGTTCCCGCCTTCGCGCTCGAGGAAGGCTTCACCCCGATCTTCAACGGCAAGGACCTGTCGGGTTGGAAGAAGGTCAACGGCACCGGCGAATACAAGGTCGAGGACGGCTGCATTGTCGGCTTCGGCAAGAACATCAAGGGCAACACCTTCCTCATCACCGAGAAGACCTACGGCGACTTCGACTTCCGCTTCGAGATGAAGATGGACGACCTCTCCGGCAACTCGGGCATGATGTTCCGCGCCGAGCAGAAGCCCGGCGAGAACGGCCGCGTCTTCGGCTACCAGTGCGAACACGGCAACCGCCCCGAGCGCGCCTGGACCGCCGGCATCTTCGACGAGGCCCGCCGCGGCTGGCTGTTCCCGAACAAGGGCAACAAGGAACAATGCGCGGCCTTCACCGAGCAGGGCAAGAAGCTGATCAAGTGGGACGACTGGAACGACATCCGCATCCTCTGCGAAGGCAAGCGGATCCAAATCTGGCTCAACGGCGAGCAACGGGTCGACTTCACCGACGAAGGCAAGGAGTTCACCCCGGAAGGATTCTTCGGCCTGCAGGTCCACGGCGGCAAATCTTGCAACGTCCGCTGGCGCAACCTGCGGATCAAGGAACTGGATTCCTGAAGGCGATGAGGAGCACGGCCTGGCATGGGCTTCATCCGGGCCCCTGAAGGGCGCACCACTCCATGACCAGGAACCGAAGCAACCGGGGTCGTGTGATCGCGTGGAGCGCCGCGGCGTTCTCTCTGCTGCTCGCCGCGTCGCTTGCCATCCTCAACGCCCCGCCGCAAATCTACGCGGAAAACGCCATCGTGATCGATGCCGGAAGCGGCGAGGTCCTCTACGCCAAAAATGCCGACTCGACCCGCCCGGTCGCCTCGACCCAGAAGATCGTCACCGCCCTCGTCGCTCTCGACTCCGATCTGCTGGAGAAGCAGGTGACGATCGAGGAAAGCGACACGGACTGCGAGCCCACCCGGCTCGATCTGATGCCGGGCGAGGTCTACACGCGGGGAACCCTGGCCAAGGCCCTGATCGTCCGGAGCGGCAACGACGCCGCCCGCGCGCTCGCCCGCGACATCGGCGGCTCCCGGGAAAGATTCTCCGCCCTGATGAACCGCAAGGCCGCCTCGCTCGGCATGCGCAACTCCCGCTTCGTCAATTCCAACGGCCTCCCGGCACCCGGCCAGTATTCGACCGCCCGCGACATCGCCATCGCCGCCCGCCACGCCTACCGCAGCGACACCATCCGCTCCTGGAGCAGCACCCGGAGCTACCCCTTCCAGTATGCCAGCGGCCGCACCAAGGTGCTGGAGAACACCAACCAGCTCCTCGACTCGGTGCCCTACTGCGACGGCATGAAGACAGGCACCACCGACCGCGCCGGGCGCTGCCTCGTGGCCACCGGCACCCACAACGGGCGCTCGGTCATTGCCGTGGTCCTGAACAGCACCCCACGTTACATCTGGGACGACTCCGAAAAACTCCTCCGCTGGGCCCTCGAATCCCCCCGCTGATCGGGAGCGCGGCTTTGCAAGCCGCTCGCATCTTCCTCGACCGGTGAAGCGGCTTGAAAAGCCGCGCTCCCCATCGACTCACCCCAGCGCCGGCACGTCGATCCAGCGCCCCTCGGCGTCGGACTGCAGGCTGAGCTCGGCGAGTTGCACTCCCTTGGCACCTTCTCTGAGGGTCCACGGGAACGGGGCGTCCTCGGCGACGTGCTTGAGGAACATCTCCCACTGGACCTTGAAGGCATTGTCGAAGGGAAGCTGGTCCGGCACCTCGTTCCAGTCGGCGTAGTAGTCGATCGGACTGTCGATGTCGGGGTTCCACACCGGCCGGGGAGTCATCGACTCGTGCTGCACCCAGCACTTGCGCAGACCGACGATGGCCGAGCCCTTGGTGCCGTCGACCTGCATGGTGAAGAGATCATCGCGCCGCACGCGAACGTTCCATGACGAGTTGAACTGGCAGACCACCCCGCTGTCGGTCTCGAAGACCGCGTAGGCCGAGTCATCCGTCGTGCAGGGATACATGTTGCCCGCTTCGTCGCGCCGCTCGGGGATGTGCCTGGCGGCCTTGCAGAAGACGCGGGTCACGTTGCCGAAGCAGTTGTCGATCACGTAGCGCCAGTGGCAGTGCATGTCGACCACCAGCCCGCCGCCGTCCTCCTTGCGGTAGTTCCAGCTCGGACGCTGGATCGGCTGGCCGTCGTATTCGCCGGTGAAGACCCAGTAGCCGAACTCGCCCCGCACGCTGAGGATCCGACCGAAAAAGCCCTGCTCCTTGAGCAACTGAAACTTGCGGATCCCCGGCAGCCACAGCTTGTCCTGCACGGTGCCGTTCTTGACGCCCGCGGCCTCGGCGGTTTCGGCGATCGAAAGGGCGTCGGCGACCACGGTGGCGGTCGGCTTCTCGCAGTAAACATGCTTGCCGGCCGCGATGGCCCGCTCGAGGAAGGCCTTGCGATAGGGCGTGCCGGAGGCGTCGAAGAAGATCGGGTAAGCCGGGTCCGCCAGCACCGCATCGAGGTCGGTGGTGTGCTTCGCGACCCCGTGAGCCTCCGCCAGGCGACGGACCTTGTCCGCGTTGCGACCGGTCAGGACCGGTTCGGGGATGAGCCGGCTGCCATCCGAGAGCACCACGCCGCCCTGCTCGCGGATCGCGAGGATCGAGCGCACCAGGTGCTGGTTGGTTCCCATGCGTCCGGTGACGCCGTTCATGATGATGCCGATGGTCTTGTCGCTCATAAGTCTGAGGGTTGGTCGCGGTAGATCGCGTCGTACTGCTTGAGAATGAAGTCGAGGTAGTCGTGTTGGTTCTCCGACCACCACTTGCGGGAGAAAATTTCGATCTCGGTGAAGCCGCTGAAGCCCGTGTCCTTCACCAGTGCGTCGATTTCTCGCAGCGGCGCGCAGCCCTCGCCCATGACGCCGCGGTCGAAGAGCATGTCGACCTGGTCCGGCTTGTAGTCGCAGATGTGATAGCCAAGCAGGCGGCCGGCATCCGCGCAGCGACGCGTCTCGGTTTCGAGGTCCTGGTCCCACCAGGTGTGGTAAACGTCGAGCGCCACGCCCACATTGGCCGCTCCGATCTCGTCGCAGAGGTCGTTGGCCGTCTTCATCGTGTTGATCGCCGAGCGATCGCCGGCATACACCGGGTGCAGCGGCTCGATCGCGAGCGTGCTGCCAGCCTCCGCAGCCCAACCCGCCATCTCGGCAATGCCGTCGCGGATCTGCTCGTAGTTTTCCCGCGGCGTCTGCCCGGGCGTCGCCCCGCAAACCAGTACGATCATCGGCAGCCCGAGCGCCTCGGCCTCCCTCACGCACTCACGGTTGGTCTCCATCGCCCTGGCCCGGTCCTCCGTGGTCCTGCCCGTGAAGAACCCGCCGCGCACGTGGGCGACCGGCTTCAGACCGGCGTCGTCCATCTGGCGCTTCACCTTGGCGAGATCCAGACCCTCGATCGTTTCCCGCCACACCGAGATGCCGCCGATGCCCCGGCGCGCGTAGTGCTCGATGCACTCACCCATCGACCATGGCCGGTTGGTGAAGGTGTGCAGCGCCAGTTCGGGATACTTCATGCCGTCAGGCGGTGGCAATGCGCGCGATGGCCTCGCGGGTCATCTCCGTGATCGTGTCGAAACGCCCCTCCTTCATCAGCGAACCCTTGACGAACCACGATCCCCCGATTGCCGCCACCGCATCGAGCTTGGCATACTCCGAGGCCTTTTCGGCATCGATGCCACCGGTCGGCACGAAGCGGATCCCGGTGTGGCCATACGGGCCGATCAGGGCCTTGAGCATCGTCACGCCCCCGAGCGGCTCGGCCGGAAAAAACTTGAGCGTCTCGACGCCGAGGGCCCGCGCCATCTCGATCTCGGTCGGACTCGTCACCCCGGGGAAAATCTGCATGCCGACCCGCTGGGCCGCCTGGATCACGGCGGCATTCAGCCCGGGTGCCACGGCGAACTCGACGCCGAGATCGGCGAGCTGCGGAACCACCTCCGGATCGAGCACCGTGCCGGCACCCACATGCATCTGCGGAAACTTCTCACGGATCCGGCGGATGCCGCCCATCGCGGCCGGGGTGCGCAGGGTCAGTTCGATCACATCGAGACCGGCGGCCAGCAGGGCTTCCGCAAGAGGTTCCGCATGTTCCTCATCGTCGAGAACCACTATCGGCAGCAGTCGTTTTTCAAGCATCGTCGTGTCGCAATCGGGTTTGCGCCGCCCTCCGGACGGCACCGCCACACCATCACGAGCGGTTTTTCTTGCAAGTCAAATAGCGCTCCTCCGAGATCCTCACGACGTTGAAGAGGCCATCTCCCAACCCACCGTTTCCAGACCCCGACAATACCAGCCATGATCGACACCCGGAACGCCCCGTCCACCGCCGACCTCAAACCCGCCCTCGATCGGTTCTTCGAGCTGACCAAGGACAAGATCGCCAACCTCGACTCCGAATATGACGAGTCGAAGGGCAGTCCGGTCTTCACCGTCGAGGGGAAGTACACCACCCGCGGCTGGACCGAGTGGACCGAGGGCTTCCGCTACGGCATCGCCATCCTTCACTTCGATGCGACGGGCGACGAGGCCTCGCTCGAGAGCGGCCGCTCGCGGACCGTCGGCAAAATGGCCTCGCACGTCTCGCACATCGGTGTTCACGACCACGGATTCAACAACCTCTCGACCTACGGCAACCTGCGCCGGCTGATGCTGGAAGGACGCCTGCCGGCCGACGAGTGGCAGCGGCATTTCTACGAACTCGCCATCAAGGTTTCCGGCGCCGTCCAGGCGTCGCGCTGGACCACCCACCAGCAAGGCGGCTTCATCCACTCCTTCAACGGACCCCACTCGCTCTTCGTCGATACGATCCGCTCGTGCCGGATCCTGATGGAGGCCCACCGCCTCGGTCACGTGCTGATGGCCGAGGGCGACAAGCCCATCTCCCTGCTGGAACGCGCCCTGCGGCACATCGAATCGACCGCGCGCTACTCGGTCTTCTACGGCGAGGGTCGCGACCGCTACGACGTCCGCGGACGCACCGCCCACGAATGCGTCTTCAACACCACCGATGGCGCCTACCGCTGCCCGAACTCGCAGCAGGGCTACACCGGCTTCACGACCTGGACCCGCGGTCAGGCCTGGGCCTGTCTCGGTTTCGCCGAGGAACTCGAGCTGCTCGAGGCCATGGACGAGGCCGACTTCGCGGACTTCGGCGGCAAGGCGAAATGGGAGGCGATCATGCTCAGGGGTGCCACCGCCGTGGCCGACAACTTCATCGAGAACACGCCGACCGACGGCATTTCCTACTGGGACCAGGGTGGTCCGAAGCTGCACCTGCTCGGCGACTACCTCGACCGCCCGGCCGACCCCTTCAACGCCCACGAGCCGGTCGACAGCTCCGCCTCGGCGATCACCGCCCAGGGCCTGCTGCGGCTCGGCCGATACCTGCGCGCCAAGGGCGACAGCGACGCGGCCCAGCGCTACGAGAAGGCCGGCCTCGTGACCGCCCGCTCGATCTACTCCGAGCCCTACCTCTCGACCGACCCGGGGCACCACGGGCTCATCCTCCACTCGATCTACCACCAGCCGAACGGCTGGGACCACCAGCCCGACCCCGGCAAGGCGGCCTACGGTGAATCCAGCATGTGGGGCGACTACCATGCCATGGAACTCGCCGTCTATCTCCAGCGCCTGATCGAGGACAAACCCTACCTGACCTTCTGGACCGACAACAGCAACTCCCAATAGCCAACAAGAAACACCCAATAACCAGCGGCAGCACCTGGATCTGCGCCTTGGACATTGGAGATTCCTTGCTGGGTGTTGATCATTCCATCCAACCATGAAAACCGCGCTCATCACCGGAGGCTCCCGGGGCATCGGCCTCGGCTGCGCCAAACACCTCGCCAAGGAGGGCTTCGCCATCGCCATCAACGGCGTTCGCCCGATGGAACAAGTCACCGAAGCCCTCGACGAAATCACCGAAGCCGGCGCCCCGGAAGTGCTCTACTGCCAGGGAGACGTCGGCAGCGCGGAAGGACGGGAGGGCATCCTTGCCGGCCTTCGTGGTCGTTTCCCCCGCCTCAACGTTCTCGTGAACAACGCCGGTGTCGCGCCCCTCGAACGACTCGACCTGCTCGACACCACGCCCGAGTCCTACGAGCGCCTGATGCGCATCAACCTCGAGGGACCGTTCTTCCTCTCGCAGGCCATCGCCAACCAGATGGTCACGTCGAAGGAAGTGGATCCGGCATTCGAAGCCTCGATCATCAACATCAACTCGATCTCGGCGACCGTCGTCTCGACCAACCGCGGCGAGTACTGCGTCTCAAAGGCCGGCCTCGCCATGGTGACCCAGCTCTTCGCCGCGCGGCTCGGCGAATTCGGGATCCCGGTTTACGAGGTCCGCCCCGGAGTCACCCGCACCGACATGACGGCGGGAGTTACCGAGAAATACGACCGCCTGATCGACGAAGGCCTCTGCGTCACCAAACGCTGGGGCACGCCCGACGACATCGGCCAGGCGGTGGCCGTGCTCGCCGGCGGACGATTCCCCTACTCCACCGGCCAGGTGATCATGGTCGACGGCGGCCTCACGATCCCTCGGCTGTAGGCAAAGCATCGTCGGAGGACGACGAGCAGGATGTCCAGCATGAGAGTGGGATGAGTGGAATGATCGAATACCCGGAATGGCTCGCCCATCTTCCCCCGTCATCCCATCCATCCTTCCCGATCTCATTCATCCTGCCCCCACTTCCCCAGGATCGCGATATCCGCTTCGCTCCGGAACCGGCCTGACCGACTGCAACATTCCCGTTCCCGCTTGCCGGACCCGAAGCCGCCCCCTTGGATGACGTCCATGCGCTTCGCAATCTGCAACGAGACCTACGGCGAAGTCCCGCTTGCCGAATCGGCCCGCCTCGCGGCGGAACATGGCTACACCGGGCTGGAGATCGCCCCCTTCACGCTGGCCTCCGACATTGCCTCGCTTTCAGCCGGGACGACCACCTCGCTCGGCGATCAGGTCCGCGACGCCGGCCTTGAGGTCGTCGGCCTCCACTGGCTGCTGGCCAGGACCGAGGGCTTCCACCTGACCCACCCCGATGCTGGCGTCGCGCGGGCCACGCTCGACCACGCGCGCCGTCTGGCCGACCTGTGCCACGGACTCGGCGGCTCGATCATGGTCTGGGGCAGCCCCCAACAACGGAGCCTCGAGGCGGATTGGCCTTACGACGATGCCTTCCAGCGTGCGGCCGACCTGCTGCGCTCCGCGGCCGAGCATTGCGGCCAGCTCGGGGTGACCCTCGCCATGGAGCCCCTCGGCGCGGTGGAAACGAACTTTCTCACCACGGCGGCGGAGACCATCCGGCTCTGCCAGCTCGTCGATCACCCGGCCTGCAAGCTTCACCTCGACGTCAAGGCGATGAGCTACGAGGACGAGGCGATTGCCGACGTGATCCGCGCCTCGAGGGACTGGACCGTCCACTTTCATGCCAACGACCCGAACCTCTACGGCCCCGGCATGGGCGAGGTCGACTACCCTCCCATCGTCGAGGCGCTCGAGGAAACCCGCTACGACGGCTGGGTCTCGGTCGAGGTCTTCAAATACGATCCGTCGCCGGAACACATCGCGCGCACCAGCCGGGAGAACCTCCGCCGCTTCTTTGGTGCGTGACTCGCTCCGCCCCCGGACCGGCCCGCTATCCGACCCGGCGCTGAAAGCTTGAAGCTTGCATGCCGTATGGCCTCCGGTCAGAAACCTGTCCGACAAATCCACCCCTTCCCATCACCCTCCCCACGGTTTCCAGCCGGTGAGGGGTCCACGCTACCGATCTTTCAGTCCGCCACCAATCCCATCTCCCAACCCACAGCTGCATGAGCGACCCCACTTCCAAAGAACCCGCCGACATGTCGGTGAACTCGCAGATCGAGGAACACCGCCAGATCATTCTGGATGGCGAAGCCAAGGGGGGAGCCAGCAAATTCCTGGCCTACGCCCGTCTCTCGGGTCCCGGCTGGTTGCAAAGTGCGATCACTCTCGGCGGCGGCTCGCTCGCCAACGCGCTCTACCTCGGCGTCCTCGGCGGCGTCGCCTTCATGTGGCTGCAGCCCATGGCGATGATGTTCGGCATCGTGATGATGAGCGCCATCGCCTACATCACGCTTTCCACCGGCAAGCGCCCGCTGCGCTCGATCAATCAGCACATCAGCCCCATCCTGGGCTGGGGCTGGCTCGCCGCCTCGATGATGGCCAACATCGTCTGGTCGCTTCCGCAGTTCGCGCTCGCCGTGGCGGCGCTGCGCCAGAACCTGCTGCCCGGGGTGCTCGGAGCCGAATCGGGACTCTCCGAGTTCTCGGGGATGCTGATCGCCGCGGTGATCGTCCTCGCCCTGGTGATCACCAACGTGATGATCTACATCTCCGGCGGCAAGGGCACCAAGGTCTTCGAGATCATCATGAAGGTCATGGTCGGAACGATCGTGATCTGCTTCTTCGGCGTCGTCATCCAGCTCTCGGTCGCCGGCCAGATCGACTGGGGCGCCATCGGCGCCGGGCTCATTCCCAGCTTCGAGAGCCTGTTCACTCCGGCCCCGACCTTCGCCCCCTACCTCGATCAGCTCAGCGAGGGCGGGCGCCAGTTCTGGTCGGACCTGATCGTCGGCCAGCAGCGCGACGTGATGATCGGCGCGGCGGCGACCGCGGTCGGCATCAACATGACCTTCCTGCTGCCCTATTCCATGCTCCGGAAGGGCTGGAACCGCGACTTCCGCGGCATGGCGATCTTCGACCTCTCCACCGGCCTGTTCATCCCCTTCATGCTGGCCACCGGTTGCGTGGTCATTTCCGCCGCCTCCCAGTTCCATGCCCAGCCCGCCCCCGGCCTCGTCAGCGAATTCAACGCACAGGGCGAAAAGGTCGAACCCGCCGCCAATCTGGTCGGCCCCTACAAGGGGCTCCTCGCCAAGCGGATGCTGGCCAATATGGATTCCGCGGATCGCGCGGCCTTCGAGGAGCTGTCGAAGGACGACCAGAAGGCCAAACTCAAGGAAATGGGGGAAACGGGCACTGAAGCCCTGCCCCTCGAAGAGCGCACCATGGCCGCGATGCTGGTCAAGCGCGACGCCTTCAACCTCGCTCAGACCCTTGAGCCGCTGGTCGGCAAGAAGGTTGCCAACTACGTCTTCGGCTTCGGTGTGCTCGGCATGGCACTCAACGCCGCCACCATGCTGATGCTCATCAACGGTCTCTGCTTCTGCGAACTGCGCAACCGTGCGCCCAAGGGCTGGACCCAGCGATTCGGCTCGTTGATGGTCTGCGTCGGCGTGCTCGGGCCCTTCTTCTGGAAGGGGGATGCCCAGATGTGGCTGGCCGTGCCGACCTCGGTCTTCGCCATGGTCCTGCTGCCCATCGCCTACGTCGTCTTCGCGCTGATGATGAACAACAAGACCATTCTCGGCAAAGACATGCCCGGCGGTCGCAAGCGCATCGTCTGGAACGTGCTCATGGCCGGCGCCTGCACCTTTGCCGCCATCGGCAGTCTCTGGTCGCTGTGGTCGAAGCTGGGCTGGATCGGACTGGTCTTGTTCGCCCTCTTCATCGTGGTGGTGATCACCACCCGCAAGAAGGTCACGCCGGCCCCGGCCCCGGTGATCAACTGACCCCTCCGACCGCCACCGTCAAACCCGTCCATCCATACCACTCCCCATGAAATTCGGAATCATCGGAGCCGGCATGATCGGCCAGTTCCACGCCAAGGCCATCACCGCCATGACCGGCGGCGAACTCCACTCGGTCTTCGACCTGCGCGCCGAGGCGGCCGAGAAACTGGCCGCCGAGTATGGCATCAGGGCCTACTCGGACATGGAGGCCTTCTACGCCGATCCCGAGCTGGAGATCGTCACGGTCGGCACCCCCAGCGGCGCCCACCTCGAGCCCTCGCTGGCCGCCCTTAATGCCGGCAAGCACGTGATCTGCGAGAAGCCTCTCGAGGTTACCACCGAGCGCATCGACCAGTTGATGGACGCGGCCGCGAAAAACGGCAAGACGCTCGCCGCGGTGCTCAACCGCCGCTTCCACCCCGGCATGGATGCGTTCAAGAAGGCCGCCGACGAGGGCCGCTTCGGCATCCTCACCAATGCCTCGTGCTACGTGAAATGGTATCGCGACCAGGCCTACTACGACTCGGCCGGCTGGCGCGGCACCTGGGCGCTCGACGGCGGCGGGGCGCTGATGAACCAGTCGATCCACACGGTCGATGCCCTGCTCTACCTCGCCGGGCCCGTGAAATCGGTCCAGGCCAACACCGCCTGCCTCGCCCACGAACGCATCGAGGTCGAGGACATCGTCGTCGCCATCGTCGAGTTCCACAACGGCGCACGGGGCGTGATCGAATGCTCGACCTGCACCTGGTCGAAGGACGGCCACCCGGCCCGGGTCCAGCTCAGCGGCACCGAAGGCTCGGTTTTCCTCGCCGACGAATCCTTCGAGATCTGGGACTTCATGAACGAGAAGCCCGAGGACGCCGAGATCCGCAGCACCCTGATGAAGGGCCAGGAAGCCGGCCTCGGCGCCAACGACCCGAAGGCGATCAACTTCTACCAGCACCAGCGCAACTTCGAGGAGGTGGTCAATGCCATCGCCGAGGGCCGCGAACCCAGCACCTCCGCCGCCGAGGCCCGCAAGCCCGTCGAACTCATCCAGGCTATCTACAAGTCCGCCCAGAACGGCGGCGAAAAAGTCGAACTCTAAGGTCGCTGCGGCTTCCAGCCGCCCCTTCCCTATCGAACTCCAAGCTCTTCGCTCCATGCTCCAAGCTCCCAAACTCACCGGATTCGCCGACGAAGCCTCCCGCGATCTTTCGAAACAAATCGCCGCCACCCAGGAGATCGGCTGGAGTGCGATTTCCGCCCGCATGATCGGGGACCACAACATCCACGAGATGCCCGAGGCGGACTTCGAGGCCGCCGCCGACCAACTCGACGCCGCGGGCATCCAGATCCCCGAGTTCGGCTCGCTGATCGGAAACTGGGCCAAGAAGATCGATTCGGACTTCGACATCACCCTCGCCGAGGTCGAGCGTGCCATCCCGCGGATGAAGCGTCTCGGCACTCAGTTGGTGCGCATCATGTCCTACGCCCAGAACCCCTGGGGCGAGGACCAGCAGGAGCAGGAGCGCTTCCGCCGCCTGCGCGAGATCGTCGCCCGCTTCTCCGACGCCGGCCTGACGGCGATCCACGAGAACTGCATGAACTGGGGCGGCTTCTCCGCCGAGCACACGCTGCGCCTGGTCGAGGAGGTCCCCGGCCTCAAGCTCGTCTTCGACACCGGCAACCCGGTCTTCCAGCGCGACCGCTCGAAGCCCGAACCCTTCCCGTGGCAGGATACCTTCGAGTTCTGGGAAAAGGTCCGCGACCACGTCGTCCACATTCACATCAAGGACTGCCACAACCCGGTCTCCGACGACGTCGAACCGGAGTACACCATGCCCGGTGACGGACAGGCCAAGCTCCGCGAAATCCTCGCCGACGCCAAGTCGCGCGGCTACGACGGCTGGATCGCCATCGAACCGCACGTCGCCACCGTCTTCCACGCCCCCGACCCCGCCGCCGTCGACTGGCAGCAGTGCTACGACTCCTACGTCGAATACGGCAAGCGCTTCGAGGCGCTGTGGAGTGGCGCTTGACAAGCGCCATTACGGGGCGCGGCGATCTCCCGATCGCATCTGCAGGCGGTCCTCCCGCGGATGGACGCTTGCAGGATCGAAGGCCTGCCGCAGGTTTCTCGGGGAGCCCTGCTTCACCCTGCGGCTGAAAGCCGCCCCGCCCCGCCATGGCTCCTGCAAGGAGCCACTCCCATGCCCATCCTCGACTTCTTCCTGGCGGAGCGCTACCTCCTCTACTCAGCGGATCGCGAGGGTGGCATCCACCACGGCCGGGTCCACCACACTCCCTACCGGCTGACCACCGCCGACTGCCCGGAGTGGTCCGCGGCCCCCGCCCGCTGGGACGGCCTCAAGTCTCCGGAGGCCCCACCCGACTCCGCCCTGGTTGCCGAACCGGTCGACGTTTCGGTCTTCCCGCTACGCCGCGCCTGATGAAATCCTACATCGCCTCGCGCTTGAGCGTGCCGACGTAGGGCAGGTTCCGGTAGCGGCCCTGGTAGTCGAGCCCGTAGCCGATCACGAACTCGTCGCCGATCTCGAAGCCGACGTAGTCCGCCTCCACATCCACCGCCCTCTCGCGGTCCTTGGCAAGCAGCACGCCGGTCTTCACTTCCGCCGCGCCCGCTTCGGTCAACTTGTCGGCCACCGCGCGCAGCGTGCGGCCGGTGTCGAGGATGTCGTCGAGCACGAGCACCCGGCGTCCCTTCACCTCGGGCAGCTTGCGATCGAGAAAATCCACCTTGCCGGCACTCTCGGTGCCACCGTGATAGCTCGCCACGTTCAGGCACTCGATCTCCAGCATCCGGGGCAGCCTCCGGAGCAGGTCGGCCGCGAACACCAGCGCCCCCTTGAGCAGCACGATCACCACGATGACCTCGCCCGGGAAATCCTGGCGCACTTCCTTCGCCATCGCATCCAGGCGCTTCTCAATCACGTCCTCGGCGATCAGCACCCGCTCGACATCCGCCTCCATCAACGTTCCCTTTCGATGCGATAGATCTTCTCGCGCGGATCGTGGAGGTTCAAGCGGTCGCGGGCGTGGAGTTCAAGATACTCGGGATCATCCCGGAGCGCCTCGTAGCTTGCCTGCGCATCCTCCTTCACGGCAATGACAGCGCGTTCCCTCTCCTCGATGCGGGCGAGTTCCAGGCGCTTTTCATCGAGCTGCCGCTTCTGCGGCAGGGCCGAGGCCACCGCCAGCGCGCCCACCGACAGGCCGAACAGGCACAAGACCAGCCCGTTGAGCCCATGAATCGCCTTTGTCTGCGCACGCAGACGGGAAATCTTGGAGGAGGCTGGATGTGGTCGGGAAGCCATCGCTTGGCATTCCTTAACAAATCCAAAGAATTTCACGAGCCAAAATCTCCGCGATTCACGAGCATCGTTCGCGGGGAATTTTCCGCCTATCAAGGAATGCGCATCCTAACGGATTTCCCGCTTTGCAAAATACGCCGATCCTGCCTCTGTAAGGGTTGATTCAAGCACCTACCCCATGACCAAAGAAGCATTGATCTATTCGGTTCCCGTGTTCGGCGTCCTCGCCCTCGCCTTCACGTTCTGGAAGTCCTCCTGGGTTGGAAAACAAGACGCCGGCACCGACCGGATGAAAAAAATCGCCGCCGCAGTGCAGGAGGGTGCCATGGCCTTCCTCCGGGCCGAATACAAGGTGCTGGCGATCTTCGTGATCTGTGTCGCCATCCTGCTGATGATCGGCGGCTTCCGCAGCGAGCAGTCGCATCCGCTGGTCGCTCTCTCCTTCGTGGTCGGGGCCTTCTGTTCGGCACTCGCCGGCTTCATCGGCATGAAGGTGGCCACCAAAGCCAACGTCCGCACCACCCACGCCGCCCGCACCGGGCTCGGCCCGGCACTGGAGATCGCCTTCTCGGGAGGCGCGGTCATGGGCCTCGGCGTCGTCGGTCTTGGCGTGCTCGGCCTCGGCGGGCTGTTCGCCATCTTCTCGTCGGTCTTCGGCACCGACACCGCTGACAACGTCACCCAGGTGATGACCATCGTCACCGGCTTCTCCTTCGGCGCCTCCTCCATCGCCCTCTTCGCCCGTGTCGGCGGCGGCATCTACACCAAGGCCGCCGACGTCGGCGCCGACCTGGTCGGCAAGGTCGAGGCCGGCATTCCCGAGGACCACCCGCTCAATCCCGCCACCATCGCCGACAACGTTGGTGACAACGTTGGCGACGTCGCCGGCATGGGAGCCGACCTTTTCGAGTCCTACGTCGGGTCGATCATCGGCACCATGGTGCTCGGCGCGGTCTTCATCGGTGTGCCGGAAATGGCCGACAGCTTCGGCGGCCTCGCCCCGGTCCTGCTGCCCCTGGTCCTCGCCGGACTGGGCATCATCACCTCGATCGCCGGCACCTTCTTCGTCAAGGTGCGGGAAGGTGGCAGTCCGCAAACCGCCCTCAACATCGGCGAGTTCGGTTCGTCCATTGCCATGGTCATCATCACCTGGTTCGTGATCCAGGCGATGCTGCCTGACAGCTGGACGGTCGGCGAAATGACCTACACCGCCAACGGCACCTTCTTCGCGATCATCTTCGGTCTGGTTGCCGGTCTGGCGATCGGCAAGATCACCGAGCACTACACCGGCACCGGCACCAAGCCGGTCCGCTCAATCGTCGACCAGTCGGTCACCGGCTCGGCCACCAACATCATTGCCGGACTCGGGGTCGGCATGGTCTCGACCGCCCTGCCCATCCTCGTGCTGGCCGCCGGCATCCTCGGCGCCTATCACTTCGCCGGACTCTACGGGATCGCCATCGCCGCCGTCGGCATGCTTTCCAACACCGGCATCCAGCTCGCAGTCGACGCCTACGGGCCGATCTCCGACAACGCCGGCGGCATCGCCGAAATGGGCGAGTTGCCCAAGGAGGTCCGAGAGCGCACCGACAAACTCGACGCCGTCGGCAACACCACCGCCGCGATCGGCAAGGGCTTCGCGATCGGCTCCGCCGCGCTCACCGCGCTCGCGCTCTTCGCCGCCTTCAAGACCACCTGGGAGGTCGCCAACAAGGACGCCGTCACCGGCGAGAACGCCAAGCTGCTGATCGAGATCACCGACCCCAAGGTCATGGCCGCGCTGCTGGTCGGCGGCATGCTGCCCTTCCTCTTCTCCGCCCTCTCGATGGGTGCCGTGGGCCGCGCCGCCATGGCGATGATCCAGGAGGTCCGCCGCCAGTTCCGCACCATCCCCGAACTCGGGGCCGCGCTTGAAGCGATGAAGCGCAACGACGGCAAGGAAGTGAAGGAATGGAGCTCCGAGGACCAGAAGGTCTTCGAAGCCGCCGACGGCAAGGCCGAGTATGCCAAGTGCGTCGAGATCTCGACCACCTCCGCGATCAAGCAGATGGTCCGGCCCGGCCTGCTCGCGGTGCTTGCGCCGGTCGCCGTCGGCTTCGTCGGCGGTGCCGCCATGCTCGGCGGCCTGCTCGCAGGTGTCACCGTCTGCGGCGTGCTCATGGCCCTGTTCCAATCCAATGCCGGCGGCGCCTGGGACAATGCCAAGAAGATGATCGAGGAAGGCGTCACCATCGACGGCAAGGACTACGGCAAGGGATCGGATCCGCACAAGGCCGCCGTGGTCGGCGACACCGTCGGCGACCCCTTCAAGGACACCTCCGGCCCCTCACTGAACATCCTGCTCAAGCTGATGTCCGTGGTCGCCCTGGTGATCGCACCCTTCATCGGCTGATCCAAGCCGACCCTCTGTTTCCCAAGCGTGACCGTCATGAACGGTCACGCTTTTTTGGCGTCCTCCGCCGGTGACGATGAAATCTGGGTTGCCGCCGGAACCTACACCCCGGACCCCGGCGGGACCGACCAAGGCAAGAAGTTCCAACTCGCCAGCGGCGTCGCGATCTACGGAGGATTTGCCGGAACAGAGTCGACCCTCGGCGATCGCAATCCCGACCCGGCCACCAACGGAACCGTGCTCAGCGGCGACCTCCAAGGCGATGACGGAGCAAACTTCGCCAACCGGAGCGACAACAGCGCCCGTGTCGTCGATGGCACGGCGGTCGACACCACCGCCATTCTCGATGGCTTCACGATTCGGGGAGGCGAAGCCCCTGCCTCGGGGGGAGGCTTCGGGGGCAATGGCTCCCCCACCGTCACAGGTTGCCGTTTCCACGACAACCGGGCCGGAAACCGGGGAGGAGCCGTGGCCCTGCTCCCGGGCAGCGCGGCGGCATTCGTCGATTGCCAGTTCATCGACAACGAGGCCGGCTCCGACGGAGGAGCTGTCGATGCGGACACCTCCGATTCCCGCTTCGTCGGCTGCATTTTCGAGGGCAACCTCTCCGGTTCACTCGGCGGGGCTGTGAACAGCGCGGACTCGACGAACGTGTTCTCGCATTGCTCGTTCCGGGGCAACCGGGTGATTCCGGTCGACTTTTTTGCCAGCGGCAACGGCGGAGCCCTGCACATCCGGGGTTCGGAGATCCACATCATCCACAATTGCGAGTTCTCCGGAAACCGCGCCGTCGTCGGCGGAGCACTCTACATCCTGACCTCCAGTCCGGTCCTGACCAACGTCACCATCTCGGGCAACCACGCCTCGGACCTGGGCGGCGGGGTCTGCATGGGCCTCAGTGCTGCGGCGCCGTCGTTCACCAACTGCATCATTTGGAACAACTCAGCCGGCTCCCCCACGCCGCTGGTCGCCTCGATTGCCAAAGGCGGGGGCAGTCCCTCGTTTTCGCACTGCATCGTCCAGCACTCCGGAGGCAGCCTCATCTGGAACCCCAATACCGGGAGCAACGGCGGCGGGAACCTTGATCTCGACCCCGGCTTCACCACTCCACTCGACCCGCTCACCGCGCCGTCCACGGCGGGCGATTTCACTTTGGGCGCCGCCAGCCCCGCGATCAACGCGGGTCTCGACACCGCCGATCTGGACGGTGCCGGCGGTGGCAGCGACACCATCGCCACGGTCGCCGAAGACCTCGCCGGGCAGCCGCGACTCTCGGGCAGCGCGGTGGACATCGGAGCCTACGAAACCTTCGAAGAACCGACCGGAACCACCTTCGTCAGCCTCTTCCCGAATCTCGACCCGGCCGACGACGACAACCACAACGGACTGTCCAACTTCCTCGACTACGCTCTCGGAGCCAATCCAACCGCCCCGCATGATCCAGATGTCATGCCCTCGATCGTTCCCGGCACCCTGACCTTCGGCCACCGGGCCGACGCGGAAGACGTGGATCCGGTCTACAAGAAGTCCTCCACGCTCGGCGGATGGACCACCATGCAGCCCGGGATCGACTACGACATCATCTCCAGCCAAACCGCCGGGGGCCGGGTCGTGGTCACCCTGGAACTGCTGCTCGATCCGGTCGCGAACCCCCGGATGTTCTTCATCCAGGAATTCCCGGAGCCCTGACGGGAGGGGTCCGTCGCGGTCACCTCGAAGTGGCTGCATTCGCGCCTTGCCCCGCAGGGTGCGCGCTGGTTTTCTCCGGCCCGGCTTTGCCCGAGAAAATCATGGCCAACAAGGACCACACCGACCCCGAGCGCATGGAGAAGATCGTCTCCCTGTGCAAACGCCGCAGCTTCATCTTCCAATCCGGCGAACTCTACGGCGGCCTCAACGGCTGCTGGGACTACGGCCCGCTGGGCACCGAACTCAAGCGCAACCTCAAGGACTACTGGTGGCGGAAAACGGTTCAGGAGCGCGATGACGTCGTCGGCATGGACGGCTCTATCCTGACCATGCAGCAGGTCCTGAAATCGTCCGGCCACCTCGACGGCTTCAACGACCCGATGTGCGACTGCCTGCTCTCCAAGTCGCGCCTGCGCGCCGACCAGATTCCCGCCCAGGACGGCACCGTGGTCTGGTTCTCCGGTGCCCGTCTCGAATCGGCCGATCTCACCATCGACCGTCCCTTCGCCGTTCTGGTCGCTCCCGACAAGGATCCCGCCTCCGCGAAAAAGGTGGCCCGCCAGTTCTACGCGCAATTCATGCCCGACAAGAAGGTATCGCCCAAGGAACTCGAGATCACCGAGGACCGCCGCGAGGAAGTGACCGGCAGCACCTCCTTCAACCCGGAGAACGGCTCGCTTCTCACCGAGCCCCGCGACTTCAACCTGATGTTCAAGACGACCATGGGGGCCTCGGCCGACGAGAACGACCCCAACGCGACCGCCTACCTCCGCCCGGAAACCGCGCAGTCGATCTTCGTCCAGTACAAGAACATCCTCGACTCCAACCGCGTGAAGCTGCCCTTCGGCATCGCCCAGGTCGGCAAGTCCTTCCGCAACGAGATCAACCCGCGCAACTACACCTTCCGCAGCCGCGAGTTCGAGCAGATGGAGATCGAGTATTTCTGCCGCCCCGAGGACGGCCTGCGTCTCACCGACGAGTGGCTCGAAGCCCGCCTCACCTTCTACGAGGAGATCGGGATCCCCCGCGAGAAGCTCCACATCCTCGACGTTCCGGATGGCGAGCGTGCGTTCTACTCGGAGAAGACCTACGACATCGAATACGAGTTCCCCTTCGGCATCCAGGAGCTGGAAGGCGTCGCCTACCGCACCGACTACGATCTCGGCGTCCACCAGAAGGGTTCCGGCCGCCCACTCGAATACTTCGACGAGGAATCGAAGGAGAAATTCCTGCCCCACGTGGTCGAGCCGTCCGCCGGCTGCGACCGGACCGTGCTGGCGATGATCTGCGAGGCCTTCGACGAGGAGGAGATCACCAATGAGAAGGGCAAGACCGAGACCCGCACGGTGATGCGTTTCGCTCCCCGGATGGCACCGATCAAGGTCGGCATCTTCCCCCTGCTCAAGAAGAACGACGACCAGGTCCGCCTCTGCCGAGAGATCCAGAAGACCCTCCAGCCGTGGATGACGGTCTACTACGACGACGGCGGAGCCGTCGGTCGCCGCTACCGCCGCCAGGACGAGGTCGGGACGCCGTTCTGCATCACGGTCGACTTCGACACGATCGGTGAGAATGGCCCGGATCTCGAGGGCACCGTGACCGTTCGCCACCGCGACTCGATGGAGCAGGAACGCCTGCCCATCGATGGACTGCTGGCGTGGCTACTCGAACGGATTCGCTGAGCTTCACCGCTCAACCTTCGTCGGAGCCGCGGAAATGCTCCGGGAGTGGCGTGTCGATGGCTCGCTGGGACTCCCAGCGGGAAATGGCCCCGTCTCCATTGACATCATACGCCTTGATCGCGGCATCGATTTCCGCCTCGTCGATTCCGCCGATCCCGGATTCCCGAATGCCCTGGCTGATCTCCTCCTTGGTGAGCTTGCCGTCGGCATTGTAGTCGAAGCGGTCGAACTTCTCCTGAAGCGCCATCACTTTGCGATTCTGCGCCACCTCCGAATTGGGATCGGGTCCGGCGCAGGCTGCCATCAGCGGAAGCAGGGTCAGCAGATACTTCATCTTGCTGAAGTATTGCCGCCGGAGCGTCTGCGGACAAGCTCCGAAACACGCCCTCAATCGGAGGGCGATCAAGCTAGGGAGAAGATCAGGACCATGACGCTGTTTGGGGACCAGGATGGATCGGATCAATAGGATAACTTCATGAAAAGTCCTTTCCCATTCGAATGGATGCACTCTCAAAGTGGCTTTCTTGGTTCAGAGGCCCAAAATCATATCCATCCCATTCATCATGGTCCTGATTTCTCCCCTCAATTTTCGACTCCATTCCTAGCTTGATCGCCCTGCCCTCAATCGGACCTTGGTCGCCCGGCAGGGTTCGGCTTGGATTCCGGGCATGCGCCTCCGAATCCTTGCGGCTGGAAAGCCCGCGCTTTCCTATGCCGCCGCCGGCATCGCCGAGTATCTCAAGCGTCTCAAGCGCTATGGCGGCTGCGAGTTGGTCGAGCTGAAGGCCGGCGATTCCGAGAGCGTTTCCAAGGCCCTTCTCGCCCGGTCCGAAGGGGATCTCCGGATCGCGCTCGACGAACGCGGCGAAGCCCTGACCACCCGACAATGGAGTGAGCGCCTTGAAGCGCTTGAGATGCGGGGCGAGATCAAGCGGGTCTCATTCCTCATCGGCGCGGCCGACGGTCACACGGAAGGCCTCCGCCAAGAGGCGGACGCCGTCTGGCAGCTCTCCCGGCTGACCCTGCAGCACGAGCTCGCCCTGGTCGTGCTGCTTGAGCAACTCTACCGGGTCGCTAGCTTCAGACGCGGCGAACCGTATCATCGATGACATTGGAGCTGGCGCGCCACAACTCCCCGAGCGTCGCCGGATCGGAAACGATACCTTGTGCCCATCCGACCCGCTCCAATGCGGGACGAGGGCGTCCCGCCTCCTAGCGCCGCAGCTGCTGGTTCGGCAAGGCACCGAACTGTCCGGCACCCTGTCCGGCAACCGGACGATTGTGGGGCAACTGGCTGGAAGCGGACGGCGGCTTCGTCGGCTGGGGATCGAGATCCGGATCCGTCGTGCACGAAACGAAGGGCATGCCGAGCGAGGCGATGGCGAGGGCGACGAGTAAACGCATGGAGGAAACATAGAAAGACCTCCGCGGCAATCAAGCGCACGGAGGCCAAAAATATTCGCTCGTCGCGATCCTCAGTTCGCCAGCGGCTTGACCAGCATCACGCGGTCGCCGGGCTGGAGCACGACTCCGGGTGCCACCGTGTCGAAATCGATTTCGGCGATCGTCTGGCTTTGCTCGATGCTGGAAGGCTTGACCTCGGCAATCACCCGGCCGGCACGCTTGACGATCAGGTTGGTCTGGGGCTCGAAACCGGTGCTGCGACCGGCACCGATCACGACGAAGCCCCAGTCGGAATCGACGGCGGTGATCACCGACTCGCGGGCATTGCTGCGGATCCGCGCGTCACGCTCCGCCTTGCGCTCGCCGAGGCGGGCGATCTCCGCACGGTTCTTGGCGATGGTGCTCTCGGCGCCCTCGATATTGGTCTCAAGCTCCGCAATCTCGGCGGTCAGCACCTTCTTCCGGTCTTCGAGAGTCTTCATGTTCCGCTCAATCGAATCCATATCGACATCCCCGTCGAAGCCCAGCTCCACAAACACCTTTTTCAACTCCGCCAGCGCCGCTTCGGTCTGCTTGATCTTCTCGTCCTTCACCTCAAGATCCGCCTCGATTTCGCTCAGTTCGCGTCGAAGCTCGCGCTCCTTGGATTCGAGGCTGGCGATGCTCTGCTCGACTTCGGCCCGGGCCTTTTGAGCCTCGGTCAACCGGTCCTCCTCGTCACTCAGTTCCTTCTCCGTCTTGCTGATCTGAGCGTTGACGGAACGGTTTTTCTCAATCCGGTCCTTCTTGAAGGCCACCTGGTCCTCAAGTTTTCCGCGATTTTGGACTGAGAAAACAGCAGCAGTCACGATCACGATCAGCGACAGAATGTAAAAAAGGATTTTCATTAGCTTAGACTAAAAAATAGATCGGCAGACGCTTCAGAAATCGAAATCGAGGTCTTCCTCGAGGGGGGAGTCCGGTTCCCCGGCATCAGGGGCCGCCGGCGCGGGATCGGGATCGAGAAGGGGCTGGTCCGGCGGCTCCGCGGCCGCGGGATCCGGTGCCTTTTCCTCCTCAACAGCGGCCGGCACGACCCGGTCGCCTGCCATCAGCGTGACGTCGTCCGCCATCGAATCCGGAATGATGTCCGCCGAGGAGCGGCTCGACTCGACCGAGCGGACCCGAAGCTTGGCGATCACCTCCCCGCCACGGACCACATCGAGCGTCGAGTTGGTCACCACGCCGGAGTTGTTGCCCGCACTCAGGGTTACGAAACCCCAGGGACCGTAGATCGCGCTGATTCGTGCGCTGTCGAAAAAGGAGCGCTGGTTGGCGAAGGCGTCGTTCTGCTTGCGGTAGCTCTCGATGGTCGACTCCGTCGAGTTCTTGTTGGAAATCAGGTTGGCGAGCTTCGCCTCCTTGCCGGCCTTGTCATCTTCGAGCCCCGTGATCTCCGTCCGCATCCGGCGAATCTTGGGTTCAAGCTCCCTGATCGGGCCGAGTTCCTTGGTTTGATCTTCAATTTCCGCAATCCTCTCTGCTTTGTCGGCAGCATCCTGACGCTTGGCTGTGATGTCGCCCTGGAGCTTCTCATTGCCCGACTTGCGCTCGGACTCGACCTCCTGCTTGGCCACGGTGTCCTCCTCGACGCCGATGCGCTCTTGTTTGGTGTTGTCGCGATCCTTGCGGAGTTGCGCGAGGCGGTCGCGGCTCACGTCGAGATCTTTCTGGGCAGTCTGGCTGTCCTCGATTTCTTTCTCGTAAGCCTGCTGGTTCTTGAAGGCGACGTAGGCGGAAGCCAGCAGCAGGACGGCGGTGATGGCAGCGAAAATATTGGCCATGAGGTTTTTCTGAGGGATTTGCTCCTTCGGTTGAGGAAAACTAGGAATTTCAGCCCCGCCCGGGCAACCCTTAAATGAATCATCACAAACCCTGACTTTACAAAGAATGGACACCGCCCCATCGGTGCGCCGGCCGATGAACTCCGTCCTCCGCGTTTTCTCCTACCTTCGCCGCTACCCCGGGCTGGCGACGGCCCAGTTTTTCTGCGCCACCCTGATGGCGGTGTCGGTCATCGTTTTCCCGTCGGTCACGGGCTTCGTCATCGACAAGATCATCCCCGATCCGGCCCGCCACGCGGAGCTGATGTTCTGGGTGCTGGTCGGCCTCGGCAGCTTCTTCCTCAAGGACGGGCTGAACTGCGCCCGGATCTTCATCAACAACCACTTCGAGCAGAACGTCATCTACGACATCCGCTCGGACCTCTACCGCAAGATCCAGCGCCTGCCGCTGCCGTGGTTCGACTCCCGCCGCACCGGCGACATCATGACCCGGGTCGTCGAGGACGTGACCGCGATGGAGCGGGTGCTCATCGACGGCATCGAGCTGGGTCTCGTCGCGGGCATCCAGCTGCTTGCCGTGGGACTGGTGATGTATCTGACGGATTGGGAGGTCGCGCTCTGGGCGACGCTGCCCATCCCCATCCTGATCACCGGGGCCTGGGTTTACTCGAAGGACGCGCGCCACCGCCACAAGGCCGAGCGCAACGCAACTTCGGCTCTCAACTCGCTGCTCCACGACAACATCGCCGGCATCCGGCAGATCAAGTCCTACGCCGCGGAGGGCGAGGAGCACGCGAACTTCAACCGCCTCTCCGACAAGGTCCGCAAGGCCACCCTCCACCTCATGAAGTGGTGGGCGATCTACAACCCGAGCATGTCATTCGCGAGCATGCTCGGCTATGCGCTGGTCCTCGGATTCGGCGGCAAGGCGGTCATCGACGGCCGGATGGAGGCCGGCGAACTGGTGACCTTCTTCCTCCTCCTCGGGCTCTTCTACGAACCCGTCACCAAGCTCCGCCAGCTCAACCAGATGATCTTCTCGTCGCGCGCCGCCGGCGACCGCGTCTTCGAGATCATGGACTCGCCGGACGAACCCAACGCGTCCTCCGGCGAACGCCTTCCCGACCAAATCGAGGCGCACGTCCGCTTCGAAAAAGTGAGCTTTTCCTACGGCGACCAGCCGACCCTCCACGAGGTGGACATCGACGCGTCGCCGGGCAAGACCATCGCCCTGGTCGGCTCGACCGGTGCCGGCAAGTCCACGGTGCTCTCCCTGCTCAACCGCTTCTACGAGGTCGACGGCGGAAGGATCACCATCGACGGCACCGACATCGCCACGCTCTCCAAGGGCTCGCTGAGGGAGAAGCTGGGCTACGTCACCCAGGAGCCCTTCCTCTTCAACGGCACGGTGCGCGAAAACCTGCACCTGGCCCGGCGTGGGGCGAGCGAGGACGACATGTGGCGGGCACTCGAGGCGGCCCATGCGGCCGAGTTCGTGCGGAATCTTCCCAAGCAGCTCGACACCAATGTCGGCGAGCGCGGGGTGAAGCTCTCCGGAGGAGAAAAACAGCGGCTCTCCATCGCCCGCGCCTTGCTCAAGAACGCGCCCATCCTGCTGCTCGACGAGGCCACTGCCTCGGTTGATTCCGAGACCGAACGCCAGATCCAAGACGCCCTCGATGCCCTGATGGCCAACCGCACCGCCTTCGTCATCGCCCACCGCCTCTCGACCATCCAGAACGCCGACCGCATCTACGTGCTGGAACACGGCCGCGTGATCGAACAAGGCACCCACGACGATCTCCTCGCCCGGGAGGGGAAATACGCCGAGCTCTGCCGCAAATCCTTCCTCGACCAGCGACCGGCCGACGCCTCCATCGTGGTCGAATGATCTCCCGCCCCGAACCATGGCCAGCCACCCTTCATCATCGGGCATCCGCAAGCTCTGGCGCTGGATCAAGGTGCCGGTCATCCTCTACGGAGCCATGAGCCTCTTTGCCTGCACGGTGGCGGATCACGTGATCTTCCAGCCACCGCCGCCCAGCTACGCCGCCGATGCCGACGCCCTGATCCGGTTCGAAACCAGCGCCGGGGAATCGATTGCCGCCCTCCATTTCCCCGCCCCGCACGGGCGCCCCACCCTGCTCTACTCGCACGGCAACGCCGAGGACATCGGCCATTCGCTGCCCATCTACCGGGCCTTCGAGCAGGCGGGCCTGGGGGTGTTCGCCTACGACTACCCCGGCTACGGCCACTCGGAAGGACGTCCCGGCGAGGCCGCCTGCGAGCGGGCGATCGAAGCGGCCTGGAATCACCTCACCTCGGACCTCGGCGTCCAGCCAAGAGACGTCGTGATCGTCGGCCGCTCGGTCGGCAGCGGTCCCTCCGTCTGGCTCGACGCCCGCACCGAGCCCAGGGCCTTGGTGCTTCTCTCGCCCTTCAAGTCCGCCTTTGCCGTGATGGCTCCGGCCCATTTGATCTTTCCCGGAGACCGCTTCCCCAACAAGAAACGCCTCAAGGATTCGCAGACGCCGCTGCTGGTCATCCACGGCAAGTTCGACGGCGTGATTCCCACCTCCCACGGCCGGGCTCTGGTCGATGCCAGCGCTGCCGAAACCAAGAACTTCATCGAGATCTTCGGAGCCGGTCACAACACCCTGTTCCAGGAAGCCGGACCGGAAGTGGTCGAGGCGATCCGGGATTTCACCGTCGAAACCGCGGGGCCGCGCTGACCCCGGGCGGCCCGCCTCAGCGCAGCGCCCGCTTCCGGCCCGTGTCGTCCACGCTGACGTAGCTGACCAGCGTGCCGAAGATCGGCGAGGCACCGGGGTTGCGACGATCGAACACCTCGACCCGGTAGCTGACGGATGTGGTTCCCTCCCGCTCCCGCTCGCAGCGGATCGAAAGGATCGTCCCCTGCCGCACCGAGTGGTGGAACTCGACCTTGTCCATGCCCACGGTGACGAACTGGCAGTGCGGATAATCCAGCGAGGCCGCGATCCAGCTGGCCTCGTCGACCCAGGCCAGCAGCCGTCCGCCGAAAAGGAATCCGAGGTGGTTCAGATCCTCGGGCAGGACCAGGCGTTGCGTCTCCATTTCAGAAAAACTTGCGCCTCTTCTCCTTGTAGACCCTCGCATCGAGCGAGGCCTTTCCGGCACCGGCCACAATCAGTGCCACGCAGGCGAAAAGATACAGCAAGGCCGGTTCCTTCGCCCCCTGCGCCGGCAGGAAGAGCGGATTGTCACCCAGCACCTGGAACGCCGCCACCACCATCGCAAAGCCGAGGATGAAGGCCGCCGGACGGGTCGCCAAACCCAGCACCAACAGGGCGGCGCAGCCCAACTCGGCGCCGATCGTCGCGATCAGGCTCACCGGACTCGACATGTAGGAAAGCGGCCACACGGCCGGCACGGCCCAGTCGTCCTTGAGCTTTTCGAAGGCCACGACCTTCGGCCAGCCGTGCCCGATCGCCATCATCAGGCCGAAGCCCAGCCTCAGGAACAACAGGCCCGCCGACGCCACCGAGTCGCGCGTTCCACAGTCGAAAAGGAATTTCTTCATGTCTTCTTGCCGGGTTTGATCGTGATCCGCTTGAGCCGGTCATCACCCGCCGGCGAGACGCTGTGAACCTCCTCAACGTCGACCAGCGCATTGTGGACGATGCGCCGGTAGTAGGCATTGAGCGGCCGGACACGGAAGGGCTTGCCCGAGGCCTTGACCCTTTCCGCCAGCCCCCGGACCTCCTCGATCAGGTGGTCCTCCTGGATCGCCCGGTAGTGTTCGCAGTCGATCCTCACCCGCCTGGCCTTCGGGAAATGCTTCTTCAGGATCCGGTTCACCAGGTATTGCAGATCGTCGAGCCGCTCCCCGTCCTTGCCGATCAGGTGCCGGCTCTCGCTGGTGAGGATCTGCAGGCACGGACCGTCGTCGGTTTCCTGGATCTCGATCTTCACCGGGAAATCGAGATGCCCGAGCATGGTGTCGAGGATCTTCTTCGCCGCTTCCTCCGCTTTCATGGCCACACGCTAACAGTCGCTCCGCCCGGGTCAATGGCCGGACTCCCAATGAGACCCCAGTTCGACCGCATGGCTCGCCAAAACGCCCTTTTCCGCGCCGCTGAATTCGTAGGGCTCCACTTTCCCGATCCCGAGGGTCCCCAGCACCCGGCCGCCGTCGGCCGAAAACACCGGCACGGCAAGCGATCCCGAGACCTTGGTCTGGCGGGCGCCCTCCTTGGCCACCCCGCCGAGATCCTGCTGCAGGTTGCAAAGCTCCACCGGCTCCCGACTGGCCGCCGCGGCGCCGGCAATCCCTTTGCCGAAGGGGATCCGGGAAATCACCGGCATCAGGGCCTCGGGCACCCCGATCGAAGCCTGAAGCTCCAGCCACTCGCCATCCGCCGACCGGTGAATCGTGCCGGTCTGGCAACCGAACTCCGCCATCACGCTTCCCAACCATTCCTCCGAACCGATCTCTGCGCTCATGGCCGCAGTCTCGATTCGCCCGGGCGCGCTGGCAAAGCAGAAATCCGCCCCCGGCCCGGTCAGCCGATGGGGCACACTCGGACCTTGCCGGAACTCGGGCGGCTTCATTAGATCCTCCCGCCCGGAACTCATTCCCAACCCATGAACAGCATCGAAGTCATCCTCTTCATTGTCGCCGTCGTCGGCGTCGTCGGTCTCGGCATCTGGAAAAGCCGCGACGAGGTCCACGCCGAGGAAGCCGGCGCCACCGGATACTTCCTCGCCGGCCGTGGCCTGACCTGGTGGCTGGTCGGCTTCTCTCTCATCGCCGCCAACATTTCGACCGAGCAGTTCGTCGGGATGTCCGGGTCGTCGGCCAACTGGCTCGGCATGGCCATCGCCTCCTACGAATGGATGGCCGCCGTCACCCTCGTCTTCGTTGCCTTCTGGTTCCTGCCGCGCTTCCTCAAGGCCGGCCTCTACACGATTCCCGAGTTCCTCCAGTACCGCTTCGACGGCGTCGCCCGCCTCGCGATGGCCATCCCGGCGATCGTCACGCTGGTCTTCGTCACCACCTCCTCGGTCATCTTCTCCGGCGCCAAGTTCGTCTCGGAATACTACAACGACGTCCCGGTCATCAACAACCTCACCGCGATGTGCTGGCTCATCGCCGCCGTCGCCGCCATCTACGTCTTCGTCGGCGGTCTCAAGGCCTGCGCGTGGACCGACCTGGTCTGGGGTTCCGCGCTCATCCTCGGCGGCGCCGTGGTCCTTTTCTTCGCCATGAGCACCCTCGCCGAAACACCCGCCGAGGAGCTGATCCAGACCAAGGTCGCCAACTCCGACGCCACCGTGGCCGACCTCGAGAAGGCCGGCGCTTGGGAGCGCCTCAAGCTTCTCAATGACGGCGTCGACGGCGAGGCCGTCGCCGTCAACGGCCCCAACGGCTCGGGCGGCAAGATGCACATGGTCCGCCCCAAGGAGGACTCCGACATCCCGTGGACCGCGCTGCTCATCGGCCTGTGGATCCCCAACTTCTTCTACTGGGGCCTCAACCAGTACATCGTCCAGCGCACGCTCGGATCGAAATCCCTCGCCGAGGGCCAGAAGGGCATCGTCTTCGCCGCCTTCCTCAAGCTCATCGTCCCCTTCGTCGTCGTCATCCCCGGCATCCTCGCCTTCAACCTGTTCTCCGACGACCTCCAGTCCAGCGCGAGTGACAAGAACCTCGTGATCTTCGAGAAGGCCGAGGCCGGACAGGTCCTCCAGGTCAACGAAACCTTCGCCGAAAACAACCCCGACCTCGCCCTCAAGGTGCTGGCCCACAACGCCGGCGCGGCCGGGACCGAGGCCGGCAGTCCGGAAGGCCCGGGGGCGCTTACCGCCCGCATCAACGAACTCGCGGCCAAGGTCATCGATGCCGGTGGCAAGTCGGCCGGCAGTCTCGTCGGCCATGACTACGACGCCGCCTTCCCGGTGCTGGTGCGCAACCTGATCAAGCCCCTGCCCTGGATCTCCTGGTTCGTGCTCGCCGCGCTCTGCGGTGCGGTCATCAGCTCGCTGGCCTCGATGCTCAACTCGGCCTCGACCATTGCCACCATGGACCTCTTCGCCAAGTTCACCCACACCACCGACCAGGCCCTGCTGGTCAAGGTCGGGCGCTTCTTCGTCGTGCTCTTCGTCCTGCTCGCCGCGCTGGTCGCGCCCAAGCTCGACAACTTCGAGAGCATCTTCAAATACATCCAGGAATTCCAGGGCTTCATCTCGCCCGGCATCCTCGCGGTCTTCATCTTCGGCTTCTTCTCGCCGCGCACCCCGCGCTGGTTCGGCGTCGTCGGCATCGTCACCAACATCATCTGCTACGCCGGACTCAAGTGGCTCGTCGGCCCGTGGCTCACCAGCAGCGGTCTCTGGTATTCGCCCGAGATGGCCTTCCTCGACCGCATGGCGATCTGCTTCTTCATCGTCCTGCTCACCGGCCTCGTCATTACCCTCGCCAAGCCGATGCACAAGCCGGTCGAACTGCCGGTCAACGAGCAGATGGAACTGACCACCTCCCCCGGCGCCAAGATCGTGGGCGTGGCCATCGTGATTGCCACCATCGGACTCTACATCGCATTCTGGTGACCCGAACCCCGACGCCCGACGCCTCGACATGCCCCTTCAGATCAATCCTCCGCTCGCCGATCTCGCCGACGACGCCGTGGCGGCGCTGAAGTCGACCTTCGACCAGGACGCGACCGTCACGGCCGCCGCGCCGGGACGGGTCAACCTGATCGGCGAGCACATCGACTACTGCGACGGCTTCGTGATGCCCTTCGCGATCGATCGCTACATCGTGATCGCCGCGACCACCAACGACCTCTCCGTGGCGCGGGTCAGCTCCGGCGACGAGCCGCCCGTGAGCATCCCGCTCCGCGAACCGGCGACACCGGGGGAGCCGAAGTGGGCGAACTATTTCCGCGGTGTGATCCGCGGCTTCCAGGACCGGGGTCACACCATCCCGGGCTTCGACGCCACGGTGGTTTCCTCGGTACCCCTCGGTGCCGGGCTTTCCTCGTCGGCCGCGCTGGAGTGCGCCATCGCCACCCTGCTCGAGGGACTGCTCGACACCGTCCTCGACACCCGGGAAAAGGCGCTCCTGTGCCAGAAGGCGGAGCACGACTTCGCCGGTGTCCCGTGCGGGATCATGGACCAGTTCGCCTCCGCCTTCGGCCAAACCAACAAGCTGGTCCTCATCGACTGCCAGTCGGGCGAGCCGGACCTCGTTCCTTTTGAAAACCCGGATCTCACCGTGCTGATCGCCAACACCAAGGTCCACCACGAGTTGTCCGACGGCGGCTACGCGGCGCGGCGCAAGGCGACCGAAGACGGGCTGGCGATGCTCGGCAAGGACTCGTGGCGCGACGTCACTCTGGCGGATGTCGAGCAGGCGTGGGACCGCCTCGGCGACCCGGTGAACCGCCGTTCCCGCCACGTGGTCGGGGAAATCGCCCGCACCGTGGCAGCCGCAAAGGCCCTTGAGGGCAACGACTTCGAGGCCCTCGGACCGCTCATGTCGGCGAGCCACGACTCCCTTCGCGACGATTTCGAGGTCTCCTGCAAGGAACTCGACATCATGGTCGGGATCGCCCGGGCGATCGGACGGTCGGGCGGCGTCATCGGAGCACGGATGACCGGCGGTGGATTCGGCGGATCGACCGTCACGCTGTGTGAAAGCAGCCAGGCCGAGGCGATCGCCTCCACCCTTGCCGGCGAGTACGAGAAGGCGACGGGCATCGTCCCGGAGATTTTTGCCTCGCGGCCCTCACAAGGCGCCCACCTCATCTGAAGCGGTCTCCCGCCGCCCACCCAAGACGAGGGCCACCACGGCCGGCACCAGCACCAGCAGCGGTTCGATGCGGGGCGACGAGGCCAGGGACACGATCTGGCCCCCGTCGAAAGTCAGCCCGACCACTCCGAACGCCAGCAAGGCGAGTGGGGTGGCATCGAGGTTCGCTCGCTTCCATCCCGATGCCCCGGCGAGGCCGAGAAACGCCCCCAGCAGCAGCAACCCGGGAATGCCGCACCAGACGATCTGGCTGACCCATCCGGCATGCGGGTGATGGACGAACCAGCCGAGCACCGATTCCTCCAGCGCCGGAACCCTGCCCGTGCCGATCCACCAATCCGCTGCCTCGAGCCCGTCGAGATACACCCGCCAGATCTCGAAACGCCCCGTCGCTCCCCGCTCCACCAGATCGGGACCCGTGCCACCCCCGCTTCCGAGGACGAAGGTCACGAGAAATGCGGCGACTCCGGCCAGCGCCGCAACCACCTCGGGCAGCACCTGCCGCCGCCGCACGACGATCATCACCCCCAGTCCGGCGAGGGTGGCCAGCATCGCGCCCCTCGACTGGGTCGCCATCAGGGCAAAGGCGAGCAGAGCCAGCCCCCCACGGATCCACCACCGCCAGCGGGAGCCATCCCGCACGAGATCGAAGCCCGCCACCATCGAGAAGCCGGCCAGCAACCCGGTCAACACCGCGTTCAGGCCGATCGGGTAGATCAGCACGTTCCGCAGCCGGCCTTCGTCGAGGCCGAGATCCGAGAGCAGGTAGAACTCCACGAGCGCCCAGGCGGAAGTGGCGACCGCCGAGACGAAGATCGCCGCCCGACAGGCCTTCCATCCCCAGGAAACGCGAGCCACCGCCAGCACCGCCACCACCAGCAGCACGACCGCCAGCAAGTCCCGAAACCCTCCCGCCACGGGAACCCCGGCACCCGCCCGGATCACTCCGCAGCCGAGCTGCCACGCCAAAAGCAGTGCCAGCAACTGTTTCCAGCGCAGTCCTTCCCGCCCCCCGAGCAGGTCGATGTTGGCAAGCGCCAGCGGCGCCAACACCAGCCAGAATGCCGCCATGTGATAGAAACCGTCGTAGAAGAAATGAAAGCCCGCCAGCCAGACGATGCCGACCACCGCCAGTGCCTCGCGGCGGAGCTTCCAGATGGCATCCATGCCGCACTGTCCTAACGGCCCGGCACGTCCGGCACAAGTCCGCCGCCCCGGAAGTCTCAAAGCTTCACCCGGAAGAAGTCGCGCATCACCTGCCGGTACACCTCGCGCTTGAAGGACGGCAGCCATTTCAAGTCGAACTCCCCGGGCTGGATCCAGCGATGCGCCGCAAATTCCCGGGGACGCTGGTTGGTATCAATCTCCGCCGCCTTCTTGCGCAGCTTGCAGAGGAAATAAACCTGTTCCTGCCCCTGGCATCCGTGCTTGCGGACCTTCTTCCGCCGCACCTCCTCGGGATAGAGGTAGCGGTAGCCCGACTTCGACTCGATCACCTCGTAGTCCCTGGGACGCAGTCCGATCTCCTCGCGCACCTCCCGGTAAAGGGCCTCGGTCTCGCTCTCGCCGGGGTCCACCCCGCCCTGCGGAAACTGCCACGCGCCGGGCACCTGCCAACGCTCGCAGATCAACAGCGAGCCGTCGCGGCGCGTCATCAACGCCGCCACATTGGGTCGGAAACGAACCACGCGGCGAATGATCACCCGGGACACCGATTCCGACAATCCTTAAGTTTTCCTAAGCAAAAACCCGGACTGGCATTTTGAGGGCATCGGGTGTCCATTGGGACGTCATGAAAATGCTTCCCGGGATCATTTGCCTCACCCTGCTTCTCGCACCGGCCGGTCTCGCCCAGCAGGGCAACAACAACGGCAACAACCAGGACGAAAACGAGAACGTCCGCGACGCCACCAACGACAACCGGCGCTTCTGGGAAGCCAGCCTGGCCGGCGGACACTACATGGTCGCCCTCGACCGGATCTCCAACATCAGCATGCACGAATATGTGCTCGATGGCTCCCTCGTGGTCAACGAGGTCACGATCGACACCACCGGCCGCGCCCTCGCCCGGTTCTACTACATCCAGCCGGTCACCGACACGATGGGCGGCAACGAAGTCACCCGCGTCGTGGACAAGGGACGCCAGCTTCTGGAACGGGCCGGCCAGCGGGTCGGATCCGACGTCCACAACATGGCCCAAAAGAAATACCCCGAGACCACCCACGCCGGCACCATCGAGTACCGCATCCTCGACATCCGCGACCTCGATGCCCTCTACAACAGCCTGCGCAAGGCGTGGGAAAGCGGCAAGGGACGCAAGATCACCATCCAGTAACCCGCTTACTGCGGCTGGCGCGGCTCGGGTGCGGGCACCGGCTCCGGGGCGTCCTTGTCGTCGTCGTCGAAAAAGCCGAAGATTCCCTCGACGCCCCGCACCACCTCCTCGCCCCTGCGCAGGGTCTCGGTGGCATTGTCGATCACACTGCCCTCGCCATCGATCAGCGCCCGGCCGGAGTCGATCAGTCCGCGACCCTGGTCGATGAGACCGTTCTCGCCGGTCAGCTGCTCGATCACATCGGGATCGACCGCACGCTGAGTGAATTTCAGGACCCGCTCCCCGGTCTCCGGCAGCACTTCGAACATCCTCATGCCGGCCGCCATGATCAGCCTCTCGGTCAGGTCCTCCTTCGGGTCGTCGAGGGTTCCCGTGACGTGCAGCGACGTCCACAAGAGCCCCCGCTCCCCGGGCAGGAAGACCTTCGTCTCGGCCCCCGGAATGCGGGCCAGCGTCCCGGGCGTCAGTCCGATGCGAAACCGTCCGTCGATGCGGTCGTCCGCCTCCACCCGCAACCGTCCCTCGACCCTCATCAATCCCTCGCTGCCGATGCGGAGGTTCGACAGGGTCGTCGCCCCCGCCTCCCAGCGGAAGTCCGTCGAGGCCTCGCTCAAGGCAAGCCGGCGGAATCGCGGATTCCCCCCGTAGGCTCCGAGCGCATCGAGCACCGGGAGTCCGGTCAGCACCCCGTCCTTGAGCTGCAGCGTGCCGCTCACCGACGGCCCGTCGCGGCCTTCGATCACCGAGAAGTCCGTTTCGACCCCGCCCTCGACCCGCTGCCGCCAGTCTTCGGGAAGGATTTCGTTGGCACGGACGTCGATGATGCGGCCGTCGAAGGAATAGCCTGAGGAGGAAGCCTCGCCGGTCAGGTTGGCGTAACCGCGTTCGTAGAGACGGAAGTCCGAATGGATCAGGAACATCGCGCCATCCTGGTAGCGCATCTTCGCCTCACCCAGCCGCAGTTCCGGAACAATCGGCCACGGGAAATTGATCTGCCCGCCCCGGCCGACCGCTTCGTAGCTGCCCCGCGCCTGGCCAGGCGTCACCGTCCAGCGGGTGTCGTCGAACGCGATGTCCCCGTCCTTGAGACCGAGGCTCACCGACGAGTGGGGCACCTCAAGTTGGACGAGGCGAAAGTCGTTCGGGATCCACCGCTCATACCACGCCCGTTTCGCCACCGGGTCGGGGTCGGGTGCCGGAGGCGTGGGTTCGACGTCCGTTTTTCCTCCTCCCGTGAGATCGAAACGGGCCTCGATCTGGTTGATCCTCGCGTCGCGCAGCAGCACGACCTGCTCGCTCAACTGGCCGAGCCCGATGTCCATCGACAGCCCCCGCGCGTCGATGGACCCCACCACGCGGCCACCCGAGGCCGTCACCGATTGGCAGTCGACCACCGTCCCGTCCCACCGAAAGGTGCCGAACTCGGCCTTCGCTCCCAGTGCTTCGCCCACCTCGGCGGAGAGCATCCGGCGGAAGTCCTCGCTGTGGAGCCACGATTTCAGCCACAGGTAGCCACCACCCATCAAGACGGCCACGAGCACCATCAGGCCCACCAGCCCCCGGATCCACCAGGAGCCGCGGCCCACACGCTTGCCCCGGCGACGTCTCGCTCTGCGACTCATCCCGGTCAGCATGCCGCCGATTCCCCCCAGCCGCAAGCCGCTTGCACCCGCCCCCGCCCCGCCTACACTCCCGCCCATGCAAGAGGAAATCCAACTCAGCCGCGACGTCGATGCCGTCCAGATCCCCAGTGGCGATGCCATCAACCTGCCCGCCGGAACGTCGGTCTTCATCACCCAGCGACTAGGCGGCACCTTCACCGTCGCCACGTCCGCCGGCCTCGCCCGGATCTCCTCCAGCGACGCCGATGCCCTGAACATCGACCTCGATGCCGAAAAGGAAAAATCCGCCGAGGCCGACGCCCTCAAGGATGCTCCGATCGAGGAACAGGTGTGGGGCCAGCTCAAGCAGGTCTTCGACCCGGAAATCCCTGTCGACATCGTCAACCTCGGCCTGGTCTACGACTGCTCGGTCGAGGAGGAGGATGGCCAGACGGTGGTCGGGGTGAAAATGACCCTCACCGCCCCTGGCTGCGGCATGGGCCCGGTCATCGCCGCCGACGCCCAGTCGAAGATCATGACCATCGAGGGGGTCGACGACGCCAAGGTGGAACTCGTCTGGGACCCGGCCTGGAATCAGGACATGATCTCCGAGGAGGGCAAGATGAAGCTCGGGATGATTTGACACCTTGTGGCGCAAAGCTCCGCTTTGCGAGCGGCTCGACTTGACTCCTGCCGGGTCGCCGCGCAATCGCCAACCCGGAAGGCCGGTCACCTCACCGTCGGCAGCGCCTCGCTGGTGGTGGCCGGATTGCCGATCAGCCGGGGCGCGGTGTCGAAGCCCTCCTCGAAGCCGAGCATGCGTTCCCACAAGCGGCTCAGCATCGGGCCCATCTCCCGGTCCTCCTTGAGCGTCCTCTTCAAGGGGTCGCCCCGGCCATCGACCTGATACTCCCAGGCGAAGATCGGGCGCAGCGCCAGACCCCGCTTGTCCCACTCGCGGTAGGTGCCGAACCGCATGTCCACCAGCCACACCCCACGCTTGGTTTTCCGCGCCAGCCACCACTCGTCCGAGAAACGCCTCACCGCCCGCACTTCGAAATCATCCGCCAAGTCCGCCGGCACCCCCGCCTGCTTCGGATAGATCGTCCACACCACCGGCGAGTCGCCGTCGAAAATCGAGCGGTACCCGACCCAGAACTCCTCGTCGCGCTCGATCACCGCCCGCCACAACAGAATCGAGAACGGCGCCGGCGACTCCATCCGCCTCTGCCAGTCGATCCCCCGGCGTTCCAGATCTTCCGCCACCGCGGTCGAGGCGGCATGCTTCGCCCAGTAGCTGAGCCCGACATAGGCGCTGCTGACCGCCAGACACACCGCCGTCATCCGCAGGCCGACGCCCTTCTTCCAGCGTTTGCCATCGATGCGCAGGCCCCCGACGATCGCGACCAGCAGCGGCAGGGTGAACAGCGGGTCGATGATGAAGAGGTTGTTGAACGCGACCGGCCGGCTGGAAAAGGGCCACAACACCTGGGTTCCGTAGACCGTGAAGCAATCGATCAGCACGTGCGTTGCAAGGACGAGGAAAACGAACCAGCCCGCCCGCTGGGGCGTGACCTTCTGGCGCTTCCAGCGCTTTGACAGGGGCTTGGCCAGGCCGACGCTGGCGACGATGACGAGCAGCATCGAATGGCTGAAGCCCCGGTGGATCCAGAGGTCCCATGCGGTATCGATGAAGGGCATCAGCAAGCCGTCGAGATCCGGCACGAGCCCCAGCATCGCCCCCCAGCCGATCGCCGGGCGTCCGAGCTTCGGCCCCAGCACCGCGGCTCCCACCGTCGCCCCGAGGGCGGCCTGTGTGATCAAATCCACGCCGGCAATCTCCCCACCCTGGCCCACCGGCCAAGCGAAATTTCAGGCAGGAACGCTTGCAGGCCGCAGGGTGGTTCAGGCGGACCAGTCGCGCCTGAGCCTCCGACCTGAATCGAAGCTTCCCCGCTATAGCTCCGGAGGTTTCGTGCCATCCGGACCAAACGCCAAGTTTTGGTCTCGCTCGACGAACTCGATCCCGTAGGCAATCCCCGCTTCAAACAGCGCCGATTTCAGCTTCCTGAAGATTTTGTGGGAATCGGGGTAAAGGTAGATCGTCACGTAGAGGTTTTCTTCCTTCGCCTTCCGCAGTGCTGCCATAAATGGCCCCGAATCTGACGGTTCTTCGATGCCCGAACCCATAATGGGCCGTGCCAGAAACCCCTCTGACTCCGGAAGCTCCAGTCGCCTTACTGCAGGATTGGCGGCAAAGTCGGCCCCAGTGTGCAGCGGGTAAATCGAATTACTCCAGACAATCACCGGGAACGGGCCTTTGGCCGTTCGACGCTCTCGCGGGAAGCGCAACTCCTCCCGAATGCCGTCCTTTAGGTCTTCGACCTCAGACTTCAGAGCCTCCAGTCTCGCGGTGAGGAATTCTGATTTCTCCTCGATGGACTTGGCTTTGCCCTCCGCCTCGGCGACCAGTCGCTTGAGCCGCTGAACCTCGCGCTCCATCTCTTCCGGATCACCAGATCTCGCCAACAACTCGAATTCGGCATCCGAATACTCGGCGTCTTCACGGATCTTCTTCTCTTCCCGAAGCTGCTCGGCGAGTTCCCTCAGTTGCTGCCGCCGCATGGCGAGCTCCGGATTTTCCAGTCCCTCTGCGTCCTCCTGATCGGCGATCATCTTCAGCACTTTCTCGAGCTGACCCTTCGCCGCGGCAAGGCGTCGCTCCAGCATCTCCCCCTTGGTTTGCTGAATCTCCAAAATGGGCGTCAGGCTGTCGTGCCGCGGAATGAGGGCCAGCAGGCACGCAATCAGGATAATCCCCCCGAATACGTTCGACAGTGTGTCGAGCATCAGATCGAGAGATTCGTTGCCCTTCAGATGGAGGCGGCGCTTCACTCCTCCCCCCTTTCCAGAACAATCTCAACATCCTCGTCAACGGCATCGTATCCCACCTCGAAACCAAGTCCGATCACCGCTTGTCGCACCTGCTCGAACCGACCAGTACCAGACGGTTTCACAAAAAGGACGAAGTACTGTTCGGTCGAACGCATGTCTGCCAGGATCCGATTGAGGCCAGTAAGGCTTTGAACGCGAATGGGCTCAGGATGATCGAATCGCATCAGCACCACCTCTGTGCGGGACAAAACGACAATCACAGGCTCCTTGGTCGTGTCCGACTTGGCAGGCATCAGACGAATTCTGCTTCCCTTCAACCTTGCCGCCGCCACGGCAGCTTCCGCCGCCTTCACCTGTTCCTCAAGGGTCCTGAGATCCGGCCCTTGTGCGGTGATTTGCTCCTGTGCCTCGCGAAGCCGACGACGGCAATCCTCCATTTCATTTCGCAACCTGAGGATCTCGACACCTTTTGAGCGAAGAGCCAACTTGTCCACGTCTTCATCGGGCGCTCCGACTACTTCTTCTCCGGCGAGCCTTTCGATCTCCCGCTCCAACCGTTCGATTTCTGCCTGAATCTCATCGGCACTTTCCGACTCACTGCGAGCGAGGAGAAGCGCTTGGAGTCGGGTTTCCGCCTTCACCAATTCGTCGAGCACCTTGGTGAGCATTTCTTGGGTGACCTCGACCACGTCCGAGTCAGTAGAAATTTCCCCTGGTGGCGAGGCACGTTCCGGAAGGCGGTCGATCTCAATGGCGAGTAGAAGAGCGATCACGATGACAACCCCCGTCACCGACATGATGATGTCTTGGAACGAGAGGAAAGCGGATGCCGGTCGACTCCCCAGAGCTGCCCGAATGGAACGCATGCTCAATCAATTTGACGCAAACGCAACCGACTGGCCAACTGCCGACTGCAATATTCGTTGCAAGCATCAAGCCACGCGGATTCCCGACTCTGGACGAACGAGATCACCAGTTGCAGGACCAATGCCAAGACGAGTGCAACGAGTGTTGTGTCGAAGGCCGTCGCAAGCCCCCCGGTAACACCGGTTAGTGACTCCTTAATCCCCGAGAAATCCCCCTCCTGCTTCAGGGTGTTGCCAAATTCGCCGATGGCGGTGCTCAAGCCGAGAACCGTCCCGATAAAACCGAGGACCGGCACCGCCCACATGAGCCCGTTCACCAGAACATAGCTCGCAGCTACCTGGGATTCATCGTTCTCGGACTGATCTTTCAAAATTGCGGTCACGTCGGCGGTGTGTCCGATATTCTCAAGATTCGAAAGCGCACGTTCGACCCGACTCAGAACAGCAAAGTGCGCCGGCGAATCCACCATGTCGTGCATCCTCCGAGTCACATCCTGCGCGGTATCCGGTGTCAGGACAAAGTGAGCATCGGCGGGGAAAACCGGTAGCTCGAAGGCCTTCATCTGGAACCCAAGCTTGCGCTTCTTCATCGCCAGCATCGCCAGGACCCAAAAGAAAAACAGCACCGCAAAATACTGGGTAGGACCTCGATTGACGAAAATATCAGCGAATCCTTCCAGCCAGGAAAGCCTCGGCGCTGTGAAAATCAATACGGCGAAAAAAAGCAGCGTGAGGAGCAACGCGATACCAAAGCAAAGACCCTTGTGCGGGTTCGTGTAACGACCACCATTGAAGCCCAGGCGTTGCTCCGGGTCGTTGCGGTGCCAATCGAGGATGATCCGGTCTTCGGAACCCTCGGTAGCGGACTTGTTGACTTCTTCGGTCATGATGAGGCTTCGGCGATTAGGTGTAAGCGTTGACGAGCCCGAGCAGGGCGAAGCTGATGAAGAGAAGGCAAACACTACAGAAGAGACCCACAAGTGCCGCACCCGCAAAACCCAGTCTTTCGCCGCTTCGCAAATGGACGAGGTCGGCCCACACCAGCGCCTGGATCGCAAATACGGCAATGGTAATGCACAATCCGACGACAAGAGTAGAATTGCCACCCTCCATGGCAGAGGGGAAGGCGGTGAATACGGTCATCCTCAGCACCATGTCGCTCATGGCGGCGAGAGTTCCGGCCACCAATGCCACCGGAAATTTGGGTGTTCGCTGGGTGAACATCTTCACACCCGCGACGAGCAGGCCCGCGATGATGATCCCATTGATCGCCCCAACGATCATTGATCCGTGCATGATCAATACCAGCTCCCAGAAAAGATCATCGGCCAGATAGGAAGGGACCCGATCCCCCCAGATGGCGGCCATGATCACGGCTACTAGGGAAAATCCGCCGAAGATGTAGCTGAACCACACGCCACACCACGCGAGCATTCGCCCCCTCACATCTTGCTGATCCCGCGTTGAAGCGAGAAACAGATGCCCGAAGATCAAAGACAGCACCCAGGCCATCAGGTTCACGAAGGGGACGGCGAAGAGCATCGAAAGGACAAATGAGGTCACCGCGAAGCCGAATCGATCACCTCCTTGAAGTTGTGCGGTGCCGCCATATCCCTCGTCGGTGACAGGGAGCGCAGGCGGTGAAGACGCCAGCTCCTCCTCCGGCACTGGAATGGCTCTCGGGATGACCTGCGCCGCCGCAACTGGACCAGGAGATGGCAGCTTTGCCGACTTCTCTGCTTCCTTCGCCGCTGAACTGACCTCCGACAGAAAATCCCGAACCAGGAGTTCCCGTCCCTCCCTTTGAACCTTAAAGAGCGAGTGAATCTTGCGGTCGCGCAGGAGATCACGGATCTCCTCGACCGTATGAGGCCCCTGCATCTTGCCTTGCCAACTCAGGTAGTATCGCTCGTCCATCGGGGTGCTTCAGGATTCGTCACCCAAGGGCTCACCGGGTGGGTTCTTTGCCAGGATGAATTCGGCGGCTTCACCTCCTACTGGCAACAGAATCAACGGGCTGTTCCTGGCGAGTGGAATACCGGGGTCCAATTCCTTTCCGGGACCGATTTCACCCAACACGCACATTGACGTCCCTCCGTCACGATTGGCGGAGACTCCAAGAACGACACCACCACGGACTCCCGGTCTGAACACGGGTTCTCCCGAGGCATCGACTCTCCCGCAAACCGAAAGCTCAGCCCGGACTACGGGCCTGAATAGCCTGACGTTCTTCTTGAACTCGTTGACGGAAGATTTGGGCGAACGCTTTGCAAAATAGTCTTCCCATGCCTTTTCTGCGTTCTCAGCTCCGTCGGCGAGCATCCAGTCCGAGGCGTAAATTCCGACCGCTCCCTCTACCTGCCTGAAGTCCTCGATATTCTTAAGCAACGAAGGCGAGAAAGAAGCGCCCCAATCGACCTCATGCCCACGAATCAGCTCGAAGACCTCCCCAAGAAGATAGGCACGCGCAAGGGCCGGACAGTTGTCCGCATCCATGATCTTATCGACCAATTCCAATGCAGAGCGCTCGTATTCCGTCCCGGTGTCGTCAAGGAAGCTGAATAGCCCTAGTGAACCCAGTAGCTTGGAAGCCGGCGATTCTTTGGCTTGGACCTTTCTTGATTCGACTTCGGCCTTTCGGAATTCCGGCGGCTCCTCCCGTTCTTTCGGGCGCTCCGCGAACTCCAACTCCTTCCCGTCCGGCTCTCCAAAGCTGAATCCCTTCTCAGACCCGAGAATCACCAAGTAAACATCTGCAAAACAGGGATGATCACGGAGTTCGCTCACCCAAGAGCGAGCCTCCTCGCTGGCCTGCTCCGGTGCCCAAAGATCTTCCCCGATTCGCTCCGCGGCGAGGCGTAGATTGAGGATATTGCCGTCGGTTAAAAGCATGGCTTTCAGCTTCTCCTCGCCCGGAATGGTTTCAATCACGGCACGAGCCATCCCGGCTTCAGCAAACCGAGTCTGCGCGAGCTGCTCCAAGCTCCTCTTGAAATCGATGAGATCTTCGGTATCCGCCAGCGCCCTTCCTGCGGCTCGAACCTCCTCGATCTTCGCCTCCAACCCCTCAAGCGACTTCGTCGCCGCCACGAGTTGTGCCGCCGCCTCGGCAGGCAGACCCAGCGCAGGATCCTCCTCCTCTAGCATCGGCTTCAGCGCAACCAGACGCTTCCTCAAAGGCTCGATGAGGGTGGCCGCGTCCTCGGCGAATCCACTGTAGTCCACCGAGTCCACCATTCGCTCACATTCCTGTGCGAGTTCGACGGCCTTCACGCCGGCTTCCCCCTGTAGGGCAAACAGTCGCTGTTCCGCGGCGTTCCTGATCTCGGTCAATCTTCCCTCCAGCGGCACCCGGAGATCTTGAGCAACCTCCTCGATGACGACCTGGCACCGTTCCAATTCATTCTGGAGTTCGGAGGCAGCCATCCCCGCGAAGCCTTCGGCCCGCTTTTCTTCCAGCGTTCTCAGCATCCGCTCAGCGACCTTCTCTTCATCTCGACGATTCGAAAGCCACTGCTCGGCACCAGCCATGCTGGAGGACGCTGAAGGAAACCTGAAAATCCACGATGATCGGTCGGCACCGCTGACAATCGACTGGGTGCGAGTGAAGGAGCCATCCCTCATCGCGTCGTTCAGATCCCCCGTGAACGAGGCCGCACTGAGGAAAAAATACCCGAAGCCACCGCCGACCACGAGCAGCACCGCGCCTACGGCCCCAATCAGGGTGTGACGAAGCCGCTTCCCTGAACGCGACCGGTCAATGACTTGTTGCAGCCGCTTGCGGGCCGATACGATGCGTGGATCCAGCGACTCGACCGCAGCGGGATCAAGGCGTTGCAGCTCGCGCTCAAAACGGCGCATCATTTCCAGCTTCGACGACGCCTGGATCGGTCCGATGCCCTCCGGGGTCAGCCCCAGTGCCTCCACATCTTCGGCAACTCCGGCCAGATTGCGCCTCAGTTCCGCAATGGACCCCTGCCTTTCCGCCTCGGCCCGGTGCCGGGCGTTTTCCTCCCGCACTCGTGACAGACGCTCTTCAAACCTCTCGACTTCAGAAGATCCGTATCGGAGTTGGATGCTCTCGATCTCGGCATCCGCTGCCGCAGCTTCCCGCCAATTACCGCTGGCGAGGCTCTCTTCCGCCGCTTCCAGCAACTCGCCGGCCCGATCCCGAGCCTGCCGACGAAGGAAGGCATCTCGCCGCACACACGCCTCACCCCACACCGGCCTTGCCTTGAAGTCCTCATCCGGCGCGCTGGCTTCGATGGCATCCATGCATCTCACCAGCTCATCGTCCTCCCCCCGCTCAAGCAATTCGCTCACCCTCTCCAGGCCCTTCATGGCGGCCTTACGACCCAGGCGATGCTTCTCCTTGCCGGCGTTGACGTCGGAGGGATTCAGGCGGGCAATGATCTGGATCAATTCGAAAGCTTTGTCGTCATCCCGCGAAAGCACGGCTGACCGATACTCCCGATACATGGGATGATTGGGCGACAGGCCCTTCTCGTAGAGGGCCGCCAAGGTCTCGACCCGACGGAAGTCGACCAGGGGAGCGACCACGTTCCCCCGTTCCTCGCAGAACCGCTGCCACTCGACCTCATCCCCGAAGGATAGCAACTCGATCTGTGGCATCAACCGAGGTGGCTCCTCTGCCACTTGCAAGGCTTCGATCTCGCTACCATTCTCAAGCATGGCCTCCACACGGGAAAGTCGATTGTTGGCCGCCTCACACGCACTAGCATAGCGCTCGGCAACAACCTCCGCAGGAACCCCGGCAGAACGGCCGGAGAGCAGGTTCACAATCTGATCAATCGTATCTGAGACGCCCATCGCAGAATCTACTTTGAGGCCACTTTGATATCAGCCAGCCCTTCGTGGACTGGATGATCTCCATTCATAATCCTGAAAATCAACCTCAGATCTTCCGGCTTCGAATCAACACCTTTAGGATCTTTAAGAATCTCCCACAATTCGGACTCTAATCCTTCGTCTTCTCCGGACAAAAGTGCGATCGGATCATTCAAACTCCATCCTTTATCTAAAACAACAAGGCGCTCTTTAAGCCAATCTACTGCTTCCGCATTGGACTTGATTGCAAGGTATCCGAAATCATGCCAAATTTTCTTGAGCTCTGCTCGACCAAGGCTCGAAATCTCAGGCATCTTTTTTTCAGCCTTGTTCTTCAGACCCCCTAGCTCGTCTTTCCCCGGCTTCTTCTCATGCTTCCGCTCGAAACTTCGAATCAATTTCTCCAACTCCTTCTTCTGCTCTTCCTTCAGCTTCAACTCCGACTGCTCTCGGATCGAATCCGCAACAGAACGAAGAAAATTCACAACCTTATCACCAGGCGGGCTAACAAAACCTTCTCCACTGGGAATGTCCCGAAAATCTACATTCCCATTCTCTAACACTTTGCCCTCACTAACCCAACCATCACCAACGACAATCCATTTTGTCGAAACGCCACCGACCGTATGTTCTGCCAGCCTTTCTAAGGCATGGATAAACTCTCCTTCAATAAGCATACGGTATGTCCCTAACTGTGATGAATCGGTTTCCAACCTCCCTTCAACTTGCTTAGGCAGGGGCGGAATCTTCGGCCATTTAGAAAAGAAAATAGTGAGCACCGACTCCTGAGAACCCTGTAAGCGAAGCTTGATAAATTGACGGTCCAGAAGTTGCGTTGCCTTATCTTCTGAGGACAATCCATTCTCATCCAAAAGCAGCGTCCCGATACCAAAAGAGCTGTTTAATGTCTTCCAATACTCTCCGTCCAAAGACCACTCAATCTCTTGCTTGGAAGATCTCTCCTTCATCGCCTTAAAGAGATCAGATTCCGAATACGGAATCCCAAGACTCAACTTGCCTGCTTGGAATGGATCCATGACACACCACTCTTCGCTACGCAGCGGTTTTTCTTTAGTAATTGGCAGCTTCGGACCGGGGCTTTCACTCTGATCATTGGCTTCCGACCCATCCTCTCTAGCTATGACGACATCATCTTTTGGATTTTCAAGAAGCCATTTTTGAACCAATACAGGCTGCCCACGCTCTTCGACAAAACGCTTCAATCGACGGGCGGTGTTCGTGTCTCCCATCATCGGGTAAATTTCCCTGACATCATCATCAGAAAGTCCAAATTTTTCCCGCGACTCTATGAAACGGCTTACATCGCCGATATCTTCCGGTATTGATTTTGCACCCAAACCTCTGGTCAGACGTTCAAGTTCAATGGACCAGAAAATCTTTAAGAGATCCTCGACTTGGGCTTCACTGATTCTTTCTGGAGAAACTTCTTCAATCGCCGACCTGAATTCCTCGATTAATTCGAGTGGATCCTCACCTCTTTTGACCTCAGAACCGTGACGCTTCTGCACCACCTTGAAAGCAGAAACAGCGGATGCGAGTTTCATACTAAGACTGCTTTCTGGAAGAATCTTCTCCAAATGAGGAACAAGGCCATTATTCTTTGCAAGATTTTTGCAAGCATTTCGCAAGTCACCTACTTTTACTTCTCCTTTCCAAAGATCAGATAGCTTTTGAAATTCACTGATCGTAGTGCCGATTTGAGTCGAGAGATCGTTCAGTCCGTCTCCATCGAAGTCGAGGCCGGCAATCTCTTGTGCCTCCCCACGACCCTCACCAGCCCTGATGAGGCTATCAACCAAATCTTGTTTGTTATCTGTTTCTTCTCCCGAATCTTTCTGCGGCTGGGCAGCGCTTCCGCCTTCTCCTCCTCCACCACCACCGCGACCACCTACAAATAATGCACCGATCCCGAGGACAACCAACATCGCGCCCAACGGCACTGCGACATACAGCCACAGACGCCCTGCACGCGATGGCTTCGGCCTGCTCGCCCGACTGGGTGCACGATGTTTGGCCGCATCCTGTGCCCGCTCAACCGTCCGATCATGGCTTGGTTGAGCTACAGTGCTATGTGCCGGGGCTTGCGCCTCAACGGCTTGAACAGGGTGCTGATAGGCAGGTTCCACCTCAACCGTTTGTGCGGGCTGGGCCACACGCTTCGGAGACGGCACCGGGAGGGTCTCCGGTTTGGTCAGATCAAACACCTTCCGAGACGAGACGCGACCCAACACGGCGGACTCGGAAGCACGCAAAACAATCCAATCGAGCTCGGACAGCTCATCGGTGCCTTCGAGGAAAGTCGTGAAGGTGGGCCCCCAGGCGTGCTCGCATTCGGCGAGTGCTTCGCCGATCAGACCGAGCAAATTGGCTTGGTCAGGAACGATCCAGGCACCCGTGCGCGGGGTCTCCTCCCATGCAATCAGGCGGCTCCGCCGTCCATCGCCGGTAACCGCTTCCCAGGTCCTCCCTCCATGCTGCCCAAAATTCGGCTGAAAGGTCCGAGGAGGCACGTCGTCGCTCGACTCAAATGTCCGGGGTGCTCCCTGCCACGCGTCCAGCCACTGATACTGGGCAAACACGTCTGCCGGAGTCACACCATTGCGCTCCAGTTCCCTCACCTCCATTTGCGCGAAGATCAGGTGGTGCGCGATGTGGTTCGTCCTTCCGGTGTGGTCCGAACCCGAATCCTTGATCCGGCTGAGCACATGCAATCTGGCGCTGCCGATCATGACCTTGCGGTGCGCCATGATCACGCGTGCTCGATTGGTGCCACGAAGGTTCTCAAACTTCGAAAAGCGCTCAATCGCATTGGCTGCGAGGGGCGGCAGGCTCCGCGACCGGGCGATGACACCAAATCCTGAACGCCCGGCGTCAAGGAGTTTGGGCGCGCTAGTGTAAACAAGTTGCTGGGCCATGGGGGATCAGGTCTTCGAGGGAATGGTCTCCGGCGTCAATTTCGACAGCATCCACAGGATCGGATCCTCAACCCGTTCGGGCTTCAGTCGGGTCGGATCGGGACCGATGCGTTCCGCCCCATCCGGATCGACAAACTGCACCGGCGCATGTCCGAGGGAAGACACGGCAAAGAAGCGCACTTCGTTTGAGATCGCCTCCACATTGGAAACGATTGCTGGGCAAACCTCGACCAGCAGCTTCCGGATCCGTAGCGAATTGCGGTTGAGGGCATCGGAATCGAGCGCCTTCGTATCGCCTCCATCCACCACCACTTCCTCGAGCGGTTCATCTCCCAGCAAGTGCTTCCAGGCATCACTCTTGCCGACGATGACCGAAATGGGCGTGGAGATTTTCTCATGCGAGGCCATGCCGAGCAGTTCCTTGATCCGCACCTCCGCCTCCGACAGGATGACATCCTGCTGATCCGCCTGCTGCTTCTTGAGCTGGGGGTCCTCGACTCCGGCCAGTCGGTCCCGGAATTCGCTATTGAAAAGCGGGTCAAAGAGGAAGATCACGCCCGAGGCAACCGCGATATGCTGGGCCCCCGGGGAGTCAGCGCTGTTCCTGCCCGGTTCGAAATGCTCCCCGGCATTGTCGTAGAAGACGAGGGAGAAGCCGTTCTCGGGGCGGTCGTCGTCGGACACCCGGAAGACGAATGGCTTTGGCAGCATGACCTGCCTTCCCTGCCGTGGAAGCCGTTCGTAGAGAGCACCTTCGAGATCGGTCTTCGCCAGATAAGCGTCTTGGGGACTCGACGAGCCGAAAAGGTGGCGCTTCATGTCGTTCAAAACCGCGTTTTCCGACGGCGAAGAATCCCGGAAGCGTACGTTAAAATCCTGAAACAGACGGTTCTGCATCATCTTGATCAAGACGCTGAGGTAGTAGGACTTCCCCGAAGTGGGTGCGCCAACAATGGAAAAAATGTAATGTGGCTCATCGATGAAACCTTGGGGCAGCTTCCTGCGACAGTGCGGACAAGCGTTTTCGGGAGCCGCCACGCCCATTGCATCGATTGCCTGTCCTCGGTCGTTGAAACGACTCGCGAGGAATCGCTGCATGTGCTCCTCGCCAAGCACTGGATCTCCTCGAAGAGAGGCATGGACTGCGATGTTCATCAAATCGCCCCGATCAAACTTGAGCCAGCAAACCGGACAGGTGAACTCACCGTATTCGGTGTCGATTTCACTGACTTCAGGCTCGGTCACCACATCGTCGGGCTTCAGCGGCGGAGGTCCATCGCCGGCACCGACGTCACCCAACTTCCCAACGATATGCTCGGCGTAGAACCCCATGGCGGACATGCCGCTGCACATGGTGATGATTCCCGTAGTGCCGCCGATGATCATGCTGACCTCCCACGGCTGCACCGGCCCATCCCAAGCCTGTTCCTCCTGACGATAAATCCACCACTCCTTGGGATTCACGCCACCGAGCCACTGCCTCCCATTCACCCCTGCCACCAGAAGAGCGAATGGGTGTCCATCGACAACGAGGCTGTGTTCGCCAGCTCCATCCAGAGCCTCGGCAGCGACTTTCTGGCCATCGAGAATCACGGTGCCGGCTGACTGGGCATCTTCAATCACGTAACGATCCCCTCGTTTTTGGATCCTCGCAGTGCCAAGCCCTGTCGAGCCGCCGGCGACTCTGAGGTCGCACGCGGGCGAGGATCCGATGAGAAACGGACCCCCATTCACCTCCTGTGAAGCACCTCCGACGCAGTCAACGATCCAGAGACTCTCAGCCATCGCTTTCAATACTCAGAAGACGCCAGCAACTTGTCAATCCGACTATTCGTCTTGCATCGCAACCTCTCGATTGTTAGGACTCTAGACCGTGTCGAAGGGCGCAGATTTTTTCGTCTTCAGGGAGGGTCGCGAGGAAGGCCCTTACTCGATTTTCGCGCTGAGAGCCGCCCATCGCACCGGTTCACTCTCTCCTGACACGCCGGTTAGTTCCCCACGGTTCCCCGGTTACAGACCCCTCTCGGAAGTCCTTGCGGCCAATCCTGAAGCCCCGCCCATACTCCAGATAAATCCGGCTCCGGCCAACTCCCCGATTCAGGGAGTGCCTCCAACCGGGCCCAGCAAAGAAAGCAAGCCACCATCCAAGCTGCCGGCCTTGATCGGGGTGCCGGTGCTGGTCGTCGGCCTGCTAGTGGCCGTGGCGCTTCTCAAGCCGGACGACGCCACGGAGACCGCCTCTACGGAGGCGCCTGTTACCGATCCATTCGCACCCAGCACACCCAGCACACCCGCTCCACCATCTCCGGAGCCCATCCCGGTAAGACCGCCTGACGGAGACGTCCGAATCGCGACCACGACAGCAGAAGCGGAGCGTGCAGTCCTGATGCTCAACTCCGGTGACAGCCGCTCAACAGCATTTCTAGGCCGCTCGGCAGGCCGGACCTACATCTACACCGCGGCTCATTCGATCACATCCACCGATTTTTCGCTTCTCTCTTTTCGGGGCGACGAGCTGCCGGTTCACTCAAATCCGGAAGTGGTTACCGGGGAGGCGGGACATGATTTAATCCGGTTTCCCTTCAGGGATTCGGCTCAAACCTTTCTCGAGTTCGCATCGCGGGAGAAGATTGAAGAGAAGCCGGAAGTCTTCGCCTTGGGCGACAGTGGCGCAGAAGACATCCTGTCTACGCTGCCTGGACGCATTCAAGGCGTTGGCCCGCACAAGATCGAAGTCGATTGCGAGTTCATCCCGGGAAACAGCGGCGGCCCGATTGTCACCAAAGAGGCGAAAGTCGTGGGCGTAGTCTCTTACGCAACCTCCAACTCTTCAATCTGGGCCAAGAACACTCAACATGAGGTCCGCCGCTTCGCGTGGATTCCCGCCGACAACTTGGAATGGGTTCCCGTCGAGCTCGATAAGCTTGCCCGCGAACCCGCTACCATCGAAGGCCTCTGGGAAAGTCACTTGGTCCTCATTGCCATTAGCCACGTCACCCCGGACGACGACGGCCTCAGTTGGTCTGACGATGTCACCATCGATGGGCGAATGCTGCTCGACCAAGTCTTTGCCGAGGCGGAAGATCATCCGATGGTGAAGGGGCTATTTGAAACCAATGGCTCCGTGCTGACAGCTCTCTCCTCCGGCGAGTCAGAGCTGGAAGGAGTCCGTTCGTTCCTACGCTTCTTCAGATTTTGCGCAGATCTTGCCGAAGACCAGTTTTCTGAAGCGGACAAGACGCTGGTCTCCTCCTTCCACCGAAAAAAACTCGCGGATTTGCGCCCTCTCTACGAAGAGTCCGTCGCCGACTTTCGAGAGCTCGCCGGTGCGTTCGACAAACATCATGAACTCGGCAGAAGCCTCTCAAGCTTCAAATGACACCTGGATGCGGAAGGTATGTCACTCAACCAGCTACCCGGCCGAACTGGGCACCGAGCGCGGGCACCCGGCGACTTTGACTAAAGACAGACGCCTTGGCCATGACAAACAGGGCTCACAAAACCCGCTACAATCAGAAAAGCCCAAATGACACAAAGCGAGGCCTTCATTCCTTACTTTATGAAGACCTCACCATAGCACGGGGCTCCGGAGAAAGAATCGGTCATCGACTCACGATTGGTTGCAGATCTTTCGGCAGATGGCGGCAACGGGCTCGGGAATGAACAGGATGCATGTCTCAAGCACCTCCCCTCCATCGGAATACAGCGTTGTGTAAATTTTACGAAGTTTGCCATCTGACTCACATCGGGCCAGCACCCTGCAATCAGGATTCCCTTTCCTCCGAGACGACACAAAATTGTAGTAACCAGGGACAACCCTGCCACCGAGGCTTACTGCCTTCACTCCACCGTCGTTCTTGACCTGAACCGCAACAACCTGAGTTGCCTGATCCATCACGAGTTGAAGAGAGTTAAACTGGTATCCTCCATACCTGAACTTGCCCACATAGGTGGTCGACGTGAACGCGCGGCAGGGCCATCCCGGATGGCGAACATCCTTGGTGGCAGACCGCGTATTCTGTGCCGACGCCAAGCCACCAATAAGTGGAACCATCTCCATTCGGGACATCAGGTAGTGCCCACCAGTAGGAAACCTAATATTGTCATGACGACTCTTATCCACCTCCGAAGAACCATATCCAAGCTGGGCCGAGAACTCGTCAAGAGCCTCTTGGGAACCATCGTATTTGTCCCACCCGAACCGGAGTTGAAGCTCCTTTGGCTCCGGCTTTGGCAGGTAGTCAGCAGGACTCTTGACGGCTCCCTTTGCCTTTTCCAGGAGAGCGTCTCGCTCGGCAGACTCATCAAGCTTGACCAAATGCCGCCCAAATTGGTTTGCCAAGGTGACAACTTCTTCCTCCGATTGGCACTCCGCTAATTTCTCATCAAAGACATCACTTAGGCGCGATATCTCGTCACCATTGCACAAAGTGATGCTCCACACGGCCAAAAGAAGCGCTCTAAAACCCCGGAGAATTTTTCGTTTTTCTTGTGAATCCATCGGATTTTCGTTGCTCGCTTCTCTTTCACTCATCCTTCGAACTCCTTCTCGCGTGCTGCATCCTCTTCGGATTGAAGTTGCAATTCAAGGGCTCCGATTTGCTTCTCCAGCTCAGCGATCTTTTGGTGATATTCAGGGCCCCGTAGCCCGGCAAGGCGGAGCTTTTCCTCGAGTTGCTGAAGCTGCGAGCGGACTTGGGGCGCGTTGCTAATGCCTCCTGTCTTTTTCTTAGCTTCCTCCGCAGCCAGTTCTTGCTTCTTCTCTCGAATCGCCAACTGGAGCTGTGGGATGGCATCCTCGGCCCTCGCTGCCACCCGTCGAGCCTCATCCCGATCCCGCTTGAGCTGAGCTAGGCCATCCTTGAGATCCTTGATTCGCTTCAGAGCGTCCCTCTGGTCTGCTCGCTGTGATCGAGCAGCACGGGCATCGGCCTCCCGGGCAAGCCTTTCTTCTTTTTCCGCCCCATCAAGCTGGAGGTAATCCCTGAAATCGTCCGAAAGCAACTCTAGTGGCACCCCGGTAATGCCATCCTCGTGGCGAATCTGCATCCTCACTGGGTCAACTTTAGTGATTTCGACGTGCGTGTAGGTCTTTCCGTCTGACGTCGTCAGCTGGTCCATTTTTCGACCAACCATCGATGCCCGCGCTGACTCACGATAAGATTGCCTGTAGTCTGAGAACGAATCCTCAAGGTCACAAAGTCTGCCCCTTGCTGCTGCAACTTCTTCCTCGAGCTGTTCCCGGCGCCTGACCAGTAAATCTCTGCGGATCCCTTCCGACGCGATACTAGCCTCGATCTCTCTGAACTTTGTCGTGCGTTCGACCTCTTCGCGCATCACAGCAACTCGGCCTTCCAACTCCTCAATGTGCTTCGCATCGGCTTCGATAACCGATTCAATCTCCTGCCCGCCCCCCTGCAAGCTCTCGTCGAATACAAGCACAGCAAGCAAGCTGAACCCTCCAACGACAATAAGGGCCAAGAGCGTTCCGATGAGGCCGGGGCCTCGAACACTGGTGAAAAGATCGGTTCCAGACATGACTTTTCAGCGAATCGGATAGTCCCGTTTGTATCGGTCGAATTCCTCCTCGATCTTCCGATGCTCTATGGCAGAATTGCTTAGCTCAACCTCCAGCCTCCCGATCTCAGCTTCTTCTCGCACAATCTCCGCCCGAACCTCCTTGAGCTCGGAGCTCCGATCCTTCGGGGCTCGGTCGGTTCGTTCCCTGAGCAACACAAGCTCTCCTTCAAGGTTCCGGATCTCCGCCTTCTGCTCCTCCTTCTTTCGCATAAGTGCAGGGTCATCTCCGCATCCTGCTGAAAGCCCTGCTCCGAGGAGCAGCAGCAAAGCTGCCTTGAACCGAATCACCCTCCGAAGGCCATTTCTCCTTCCTGCGGTTGGAGTTGGCACTGGCAGCCTCGGCCGACGGCGAACGCTGCCGGACGTCTTCGAGCGATCATCGTGAGACGCATGCATCTCCCTCCCTACGTAGAATTTCCTGGGACTCCTGTCACGACGGAAACCCTTGCAGATCATCCCATCGTTCCAGCGGATCTTGCGATGGAACTGCTGAGCGAAAGCCGCCCTCCTGCGGAACCTCGAGATCCTCGCCAAGCCGGGAGGCAGGCTTCGAACCTTGGGGATGAAACCTCCAACGCGCCGACGATCACGAGAGCCCTTATGCGGGCGGCATCACCAGTGCCGATCACATCATCCTCCGATTACCCGATAGGCAGCGAGCCCGTTCCTCCGAGTGGAGCTTCCGGAACTTGGAACTTCTCACTTGGAACTTCGCAGCCGTAGGCTGCGCCATGCGCACCGCGGTCTATGCCGGTTCCTTCGACCCCCCGACCAATGGCCATCTGTGGATGGTCGAACGCGGCCTCGAAATGTTCGACCGCCTGGTGGTCGCCATCGGCGACAACCCGAACAAGAGCTACACCTTCTCGATTCCCGAGCGTCTCGACCTCTTGAAGCGCTCCTTTCCTGCCTGCGAGCGGCTGACCGTCACCCACTTCGACAACCGCTATCTGGTCGACTACGCGGTCGAGCACGACGCCCGCTTCATCCTCCGCGGCATCCGCAGCCAGGCGGACTACGAATACGAGCGCATGATGCGGCATGTGAACTACGACATGGCACCGGACATCACCACGGTGTTCCTGATGCCGCCCCGCGACATCGCCGAGGTCTCCTCGAGCATGGTCAAGAACCTCATCGGCCCCGAAGGCTGGCGGGACACCGTCCACCGCTACGTCCCGCCGCCGGTTTTCGACGCGCTGGAGGAGAAGCTCGGGGAGTGAGTTGCGGTTCCGGATGACAAGCGGCCAACCGGTCACGGATGGCCTCGAGCCCGACCGCGATCCGCCCCATTCTGCAAGGATCGCCGGGTTACGGGTCGAAAAGCCCGCGAAACCCGAAGAACCTACGTTTTTCCTCGCAGTTTGCGGGCGATTGTGACGGATTCGTCACAATCCATGGCGCTCCTGTCCACGATCTCCCCGTCCTCGGTCATTTTCGGTCTGCTTGAGGTCCTCGGAGCCCTTGGGGTTTTCCTTTTCGGCATGAAAATCATGTCCGAGGCCGTGCAGCGGGTGGCGGGCAAGCGGATGCGCCAGGCCCTCGCCGGCGTCACGAGCAACCGGGTCAGCGGCATCCTCACCGGTTTCTTCACCACGACGCTGGTCCAGTCGTCCTCCGCCACCACGGTGCTGGTCGTTTCCTTCGTCAATGCCGGCCTGCTCACCCTCGTTCAGTCGATCGGTGTGATCATGGGGGCCAACCTCGGAACCACCATCACCGCCTGGATCGTCGCCCTCATCGGAAAATTCAGCGTCTCGACCGTCGCCCTGCCCCTGATCGGGATCGGCCTGCCTTTCGTCTTCATCGGCAAGGACAAGGGCAAGAGCTGGGGTGAGACGCTGCTCGGGTTCGGCCTCGTCTTCTTCGGGCTCGGACTGCTCAAGGATTCCGTCCCCGACCTGCGGGAGCTGATCAAGACCGATCCGGGAACCGCCGACACCATCCGCGAGATCGTCACCTGGATGGGGGGCCGCGGCTTCGCCTCGACGCTCCTCTACCTGATCGGCGGGATCATCCTCACCCTGATGGTGCAGTCGTCGTCGGCCGCGATGGCCATCACCATCACCTGCGCCCTGAATGGCTGGCTGGGTGATGTCTCCGACCCGATGCTGGTGTTCCGGAACTCCGCCGCCATCGTGCTCGGCGAGAACATCGGCACCACCGTCACCGCGTGGCTCGCCTCCCTCGGAGCCAACGTGAACGCCAAGCGGGCGGCCCGGGCGCACTTCACCTTCAACGTCATCGGGGTGGTCTGGATGCTCGTCGTCTTCGTTCCCTTCACCCACCTGGCGTGGAACCTGACGCAAGCCCTGCCGGACAGCATGCGCTCGGCGAAGTCGGACTTCCAGACCTCCGAGATCGCCTTCGCGACGGCCATCTTCCACTCCGCCTTCAACCTGGCGAACATCCTCCTTCTCGTCTGGTTCGTCCCGCAGATCAACCGCCTGGTGAAATGGTGGGTCCGCGAGACCCGGCCCGATCCGAACAGCAACCGGCTCCGCTACATCTCCCAGGGACTCGTCGACATGGGCGAACTCAACCTCGCCGAGGCCGAGACCGCCACGCGCCGCATGAACGACCTGACCTCCAACATGTACGACGGCTTCGTCCGGGTGCTCAACAACCCCTCCAAGGATCTCTCCGCGGAAGTCGCCGAACTGAAGAAGATGGAGGACCAGTGCGACGAGATGCTGCACGACATCACCACCTACCTCATCCACTGCTCGTCCCACGAGATCGGCTCGGAAAACGCCACCCGGATCTCCTCGATTCTGCGGATCGTGTCCGAGTACGAGGAGGCCTCCGACCGGATCTACCGGCTGGTGAAGCTGGTCCAGCGGAAGTATGAGAAGGGGCGGACCTTCACCGAGGAGCAACACCGTGAACTGACCGCGATCTGCTCCCAGGTCCGGGCCAGCCTCGATCTCTGCGCCAACTCGATCTCGGGGGTCAGCGGCGAGCTGCTCGAGAATGCCACCCGGATCGAAAACCGCATCGACAAGCTGCGCAAGGTCCACAACAAGGGAGCGGTCCGCCGGATGCAGTCGGGCTCCGTCGTCCAGACCGAGATGCTCTACACCGAGTTCAACAACCATCTCGAAGCCATCGGCAACCATGCCCTGAACATCATCCAGAGCGCCGAACGTTCCGAGGATGTCGGCGTCGAGGCCCGCGCGACGCCGTGAGGAACTCCTGACCCCGACCGCCGACTCCGGGCGTGACACGGCCGCCGTGGTGGGGCACTTCTCGATCCACTCATGCAGACGCTCGTCATTGCGATCGGTGCGCTGGTGCTCTACCTGATCGCCTACCACACCTACGGCCGCTGGCTCGCCCGCCGGATCTTCAAGCTCGATCCCGACCGCGTGCCGCCCTCGATCGAGCACGAGGACGGCACCGACTACGTGCCGACCTCCAAGGGCGTGGTCTTCGGCCACCATTTCACTTCCATCGCCGGCACCGGCCCCATCGTCGGTCCGGCCCTGGCGGTCATCTGGGGCTGGGTCCCGGCGCTGCTGTGGGTGCTCTTCGGCTCGATCCTGATCGGGGCCGTCCACGATTTCGGCTCGCTGGTCGTCTCGATGCGCAACCGCGGGCAGACCGTCGGCGACATCTCCGGCCGGATGCTCGCACCGAGGGCCCGGATCCTGTTCCTCTCGATCCTCTTCCTCGCGCTGACCATCGTGCTGGCGATCTTCGGCCTGGTGATCGCGGCGGTGTTCCGGATGTTCCCGTCGTCGATCTTCCCCTGCCTCATCCAGATCCCGATCGCGGTCGCCATCGGCCTCTGGCTCCACCGCAAGGGCTTCTCCCTCTTCGTCCCCTCGCTGCTCGCCCTGGGGGTGATGTACCTCACGGTCTGGTTTGGCGACTGGGGTCCCCTGCACGCTTTCAACGAAGCGCTGTCGGAGCTGCCGGTCATCGCCTGGGTCGGCATCCTGCTGGCCTACTCCTACGTGGCATCGGTGCTGCCGGTCTGGGTGCTGCTCCAGCCGCGCGACTACATCAACTCGCTGCAACTCCTCTCGGCCCTCGGCCTGGTGATGGTGGGCTTGGTGGTCGCCGCGCTGTTCGGCTTCGGACCGGACCACCTGGCCCTCGAGATCGTGGCCGAGCCGATCCGCACCGGCACGGACGCGCCACCGGGCGCCCCGCTGATGTTTCCCTTCCTCTTCATCACCATCGCCTGCGGCGCGATCTCCGGCTTCCACTGCCTGGTTTCCTCCGGCACCTCCTCCAAGCAACTCAAGTCGGAGACCGACGCCCAGTTCGTCGGCTACGGCTCGATGCTCACCGAGGGCTTTCTCGCGGTGCTCGTCATCCTCGCCTGCGTCGCCGGGCTGGGTCTCGGCATCCCGGAGATCATCGATGGCGAAAAGACCGGGGCCATCCTCACCGGCGAAGCCGCCTATCACGCCCGCTACGCGACCTGGCAGTCGGCCGGAGGCCTTGCCGCGAAGGTCGGGGCCTTTGTCGACGGCAGTGCGAACTTCCTCAAGGCCCTGAACCTGAAACCGGAGTTCGCCGTCGCCCTGATGGGGGTTTTCGTCGCCTCCTTCGCCGCCACCACGCTCGACTCCGCCTGCCGCCTGCAGCGCTACGTGACGCAGGAGCTTGCCGCGGCCACCGGCGTTCGCCCGCTGCGCGGAAAGCACGCCGCCACCCTCTTCGCAGTCGTGATCGCCGGCGCGCTCGCCGCCCTGCCCGCCCCCGGCGCCGCCTGGGAACTGCAGAACCTCGGCAAGGGCGGCATGATCCTGTGGCCGCTTTTCGGAGCCACCAACCAACTGCTCGGCGGGCTGGCCTTCCTCGTCATCCTCTTCTGGCTCCACCGGCGGAACCTGCCGCTGTGGTTCGTCGCCCTGCCCGCGTTCTTCATGCTGGCCCTGCCCGCGATCGCGATGGTGATGCAGCTCTTCGTCGGCAACGGCGCGTGGCTCACCGGAGAGAACCCGAATTTCCTGCTCGGAGCCTTCGGCATCGCGACCCTCGGGCTGGAAGCCTGGATCGTCGTCGAAGCGCTCGGAGCCTGGAACCGGGCCAAGGGCCTGCTGGAGGAGCCTGCGGCGATCCCGGGCCGGGGTTGAGTGGCTTACTCGAGGCAATCCACCAGCGCCGCCAGGACCAGATCGACGTTGGCCTGGGTCGCCGAGTGGCCCATCAAGCCGATGCGCCAGACCTTGCCGGACAGCGGGCCGAGCCCGCCACCGATTTCGATGCCATAGCTGTCGAGCATCGCCGCCCGCACGCCGGCATCGTCGGCCCCTTCCGGAATCCGGACGCAATTGAGCGTGTGCAGCGAATGCTCCGGGAGGTAGTCGAGCCCGATCTCCTCCAGGCCCGCCCGCAGCCGGCGGTGGGCGGCGGCGTGGCGCGCGATCCGCGCGTCGAGCCCCTCCTCGAGGATGATCGCGAGCGCCTCGCGCAGGGCGTAGATGAGATTCACCGGGGGAGTGTGGTGATACGCCCTCCGGCTACTGCCTTCGTAGTATTCGCGAAGCATCGCGACATCGAAATACCAGCTAACCGGGCGGGTCTTGCGGCGTTCCATCACCTCCACCGCGGCCGGGGAAAAGGTCACCGGAGACAAGCCCGGAGGGCAGGAAAGGCATTTCTGGGTTGCCGAGTAGGCGGCGTCCACATGCCACTCGTCGATCTTCACCTCATGACCTCCGAGCGAGGTCACGACGTCGGCGATGAGAAGCATGCCCTCCTCGTGGAGCATCCTGGCGACGCCTTCGAGCGGCTGATGCGCCCCGGTCGACGTTTCGGCGTGAACGATCCCCAGGGCCTTCGCCTTCGGGTGCCGGTGCACTTCCGCCTCGATTTCCTCGACGCTGAAAACCCCGCCCCATTCCTTGTCGAGCCGGTGCACCCTGACGCCGTAGCGTTCCATCAGGTCGACCATGCGCTCGCCGAAGAGGCCGTTGACGCAGACGATGGCCTGGTCGCCGGGCTCCAGCAGATTGGCCACGACGCACTCCATCCCGCCCATGCCGGTCGCCGAGACCGGAAAGGTCAGGGGATTCTCCGTGCCGAAGAGTTCGCGCAGCATGCCGCTGGTCTCCTCGAGGATCTCAATGAAACGCGGATCGAGGTGACCGATCGTCGGTGCCGCCATCGCCCGCCGCACCCGGTCCGGCACCGTACTCGGACCCGGACCCATGAGAATTCTTTCGGGAATCGCCATATGCTTAAGCCTGCTTAAGCAATAACGCCAGATTTCCCCCGCAGGGTCAATCCCGAGCTCGTGTGGCACGGTCAACGCGGGTCTGGCACGGGCGGGCGGCGCGGGTCAGAAAAGCTCGCCGAGTTCCTCGACATCCGAATGCCCCAGCAACAGGAAGGCCCGTCCCTTCTCGGCCCACTTGGCGACCGCCCATTCGCCATGCTGTTCCAGTTCCGGCCCGGCGCCATCGCCGCTGGAAACCTCGACGTCCTCGATGCGGAAGACCACGAGATGCACGACGTCATTCTCGCCCCGAAGGAAGCAGACGATCGCGCCGGGTTTGCCATCGACCTCGATGGTCCGGCATCCGAGGCCGGGCACCTTTTGCAGCCCCTTTGGAATGCAGCCGGCCGGACACGCCCGGTTGCTGGCCCGGATGAAGCGAAAGAGCTCTTCGTGATCGGCGGACTTCTGCTCCAGCGAGAATCCGGGCGACGTCAGGGCTTCGATCGCCGCCGCCTCGACGTGCGAAACCGGAACCGCGCCCGACACCACCGGAGCATCCGGCAACGAGGATTCGTCCGAGGTTAGTTTCAGCGCCAGCATGATCCCCGCCGCAGCCGCCAGCGGCACGGCCCATCGCCAGCCGGACTTGCGGGGCGCCGATTGCTTCATGGCGATCAACACCTCCTCGCGCAGCCCGGCGGGAGGCCGGACCGCCGCCAAGGCCTCGGCGAAAGCGAGGTCCTGGTCGTCGCGGGGCGGTTCGAGGCCGCGCTCCGCCGCCATGGCGGCAAGAATGCCGTCCCTGAGATCCTCCGGCAGATTCAGCTTCGCCAGGGCGCCCGCGAAAAGGGCATCATCGGCACGTTCCTTCGCCAGCCAGTCGCCCAGTTCACGATCGGCAATCGCGAGATGCAGGGCTTCGGCGAATTCCGGCGCGTCCGCATCCGCACCGTCGGGGCGGAAACTGCTCAGGATGAACTTGGCTTGGTCTCTGTCCATGGTGGAGGGTCAGGCTTCGCGCTGCAGGCGCAGGATGTTTTTCGGCGCGCTCGACGGCTCGCTGGTCATCCGGCGCCGCAGCATCGCTTTGGCACGGGATATCCTCGACATCACGGTGCCGATCGGCACGTCGAGGATCTCGGCGATCTCCTTGTAGCTGTGCTGCTGGAGGTAAAAAAGGACGATGGGGGCGCGGAAGGTCTCGTCGAGTTCCCCGAGCAGTTCGAGCGCCCGCTGGCCGTCGAGATGGCGATCCGACTCGTCCTCGGTCGCCTCGACCCGTCCCGCGACCGCCTCGGTCAGTTCCTCGTCCGAGAACCGCCGGGCCTTGCGGGCGTGGGCCAGAAATTCCCGGTGCAGCGTGGTGAAGAGCCAGGTCTTGGCCTTGGATCGGTCGCGGAGCTGGCCACCCTTGCGGGCCCAGATGCAGAAGGTCTGCTGCACCAGATCCGCGGCGGTCTCGCGATTCTTCGACAACGAGAGCGCAAAGCGGTAGAGCGCCTCGTAGTGCGCGTCGACCAGATCCTGGAACTCACTCATCTGCACACGGTCGGAGATGCTCCGGCCGCATGCTATTCCCAAGAATATTTCTTTCCGGGTCGATGAGTCCCTGGAAAGGGAATCACGTTCGAAGGCATCAGCCGGGATTCGCCGGGCCGGTGATCGATCAGGCGACCGGCCAGCTGGAGAATCCGGTGCAGGTCGGTGCGGTTGCTGGGGGCCTTCCCGAGGAAGGCAACTTTCTTGACAGCCTCTCGGCTCATGGTTCTGGGAAGTTGGGGTTGGGTGAGAACCTCGACTCCCGTCCGGCGCGCTCCCTGGGGGGTACGGGCACGGTTGCCATGCGGGTGTTAGGTGAACGGCGTTGATTAAGAACTTATCCACATATCATGGCAAGTCGTAAATCGCTGATATTTAGATACTTTTGATGTCTTAAATATTTGCATTCACAGATTACCAACAATGCCCGGGTGATGGATCCGTGGGGTTGCCAAGCCCGGTTGTCGCTTTCAAGCTCCCGTTGTGAGACCCCTTCTTCTCCTGCTGTTCACGAGTGCCGCCATCCTTGCCGATTCAGTGGTGCCGGCGATCCCGCCCCAGATCGAGCGGCCCTGGCCGGGCGCCGACTTCTGGGCCAATCCCGCCGAGGACTGGGAACTCAACAACGGACGCCTTGAAAACCGCTTTTCGGGCGGCGGGCGGAATGTCGTCATCCTGACCGCCGAGCTGGGAGATGCCCGGGAGGCCTTCAACGTCCGGACCACCATCGACCAGATCTCCTTTGAAACCCGGGGCGAAGGCTACGTGGGATTCGAACTGGGCCGGCAGGGCCTCGTCGATGACTACCGCGACGCGGCCGTCAACGGCGCGGGCCTGCCCGTCGGGATCCGCTTCGATGGTCGGCTCATCATCGGCTCGGACGCCGATAGCGACGAGACCGTCGAGATGCCCCTGCGCAACATCCGGCTCGAGTTCAAGGCCGAGCCGATCGAGGGCGGTTTGTTTCAATGCACCCTGCGCGCCTCGGATGGCACCGGCCGACTGCTCGCGAAATTCTCGCGCAGCGTTCACGAAACCCGCCTGCGCGGGCTGGTCGCCCTGATGGCGACCACCCAGCTTCCCGCAAACATGGACGCCGCCAAGCCGCGCCCCCCTCGCCAGAAGCCGATCGCGCAGAAGCGCGGCGATGAAGGACGTTTCGCCTTTTCCTCCGTCGACATCAGTGGCGGCCGGGTCGATGCCCATCCCGAGCGCGCCTTCGGACCCATTCTCTGGAGCACCTACACGCTCGACAATGCCGGCGTGCTGCGACTGCTGGTTCAGGCCGCTCCCTTCGACCGCAGGGCCGACATGCAGGCGACCCTCGAACTTCCCGGACGCGAGCCCATCCTGGCCGACCTCGATGGCAATTCCCGCACGGCTCTTTTCCGCGTCCGCAGCGTGCCGACAAATGCCGATACCCCCTTCAAGGTGTTGCTGGCCGGCGACACCTGGGAAGGCACCATCCGGGCCCTCCCGAAGTCCGGGCCGATCAAGGTGGCGGCGCTCTCCTGCAACGACGCGACCGGCTTCCCCCACCCCGAACTCGTCGCCAACGTCGCCGCGCATGAACCCGATCTGCTCACGTTCCACGGCGACCAGATCTACGAGGGCATCGGTGGCTACGGGCTGATCTACGACCAGAAACCGAATGACCGCTCTCTGATTTCCTACCTCCGGAAATACGCCATGCACGGTTGGACCTGGCGCGAACTGCTGCGCGACCGTCCGTCGATCACGATTCCGGACGACCACGACGTGTTCCACGGAAACCTCTGGGGCGAAGGCGGCGAGCCTTCCGACACCACCCAAGGCTTCGGCAATCCCTCGCAGGACTCCGGCGGCTACAAGATGTCCACCGAGTTCGTCAACGTCGTCCACCGGAGCCAGACCGGAAACCTGCCCGAGCCCGCCGACCCGGCGCCCTGCCGCAGCGGCATGAGTGTTTACTTCACCACCTACGAGTTCGGGCCCCTCGACATCGCGGTGCTGGCCGACCGCCAGTTCAAGTCCGCCCCGCGCGACCTGCTGCCGGAAGCCGAGATCGAAAACGGATGGCCCGCCAATCTTCGCTGGGATCCGGTCGAGTCCTCCGACCATCCCGAAGCCGAACTTCTCGGCCCGCGGCAGGAAGCCTTCCTCCGCCGCTGGGCCCGCAACCCGGCCAAGGGCGCCCGCTTCCGGGTCGCGGTCTCGCAGTCGCCGTGGTGCGCGCCGCAGACGCTTCCCAAGGACATCCATCACGACAAGCACGTCCCCTCGCTGCCGGTGTACAAGCCCGGCGAATACGCTCCGGACGACGAACCCAAGGCCGACTTCGACACCAATGGCTGGCCGCGCGCGAAGCGCAACCTGGCCCTCGAGCTGCTCGCCGAGGCCGGAGCTCTCCACATCACCGGCGACCAGCATCTCGGAACCACCGGCCAATACGGCACCAAGACCTGGAAAGACGGCCCGTGGTGGATCTCCACCCCCGCCATCGCCAACGTCTGGCCCCGCCGCTGGATGCCCCGGGAAGAGGGCAAGAACCGCCGCAGTGGCGACCCGAAGTGGCTCGGAGACTTCAAGGACGGCTTCGGCAACGCCTTCACCCTCCACGCGGTCGCCAACCCCCACGACATCGACCGCGAACCCGGCCGCCTCTTCGACCGGGCCGTGGGCTACGCGGTGATCACCTTCGAGCCTTCCTCCGGTCAGGTGACCTTGGAGAACTGGCCCTACTGGGCGGCCCCGGAAAAAGCGGCGCCCGACAACCAACCCTACCCCGGCTGGCCCATCGTCATCGATCCCGCCTCCGGCAACCGGATCCGCTGATCCGGCCAGGGTGATCAAGCCGGGGAAGCGTCGGACCAAGATGGATTGGATCCATGGGATGCACACCACGAAATCCGACGTCCGCCTCGTCCGCCTCGTCCACCTTGGATCCCGGAGGGATCGGAGCCATTGGCCCGGGGTCATCCGCCCGGCGGATGCACCCCGGGATGGAGGGGAAAAATGGGCATCGATCCCGGCAGGGATCGCAGCCGTACCGAACTTCCGGGGCGATGCGAATCAACGATCCAGTCGCCGCCTTTCCGCCCGTCAAAAGGCCGGACCCGGCGCGCGGCGGGCTGCCTGGGCCGCCTCAAGCCCTCCACCTGCCGGATGATGTCATCATGAACGTTCGTTCCCCGGCGGCAAGCCGCCGCCTCCCGGAAATTCACGCCGAGTGCCTTGGGGATGGGAGATCGCAGATGGCAGGCGCGGCCTCCGCGGGCGATGGACCCTCGGGGAGCCGGTGCCTCATCGCTTGGGTTTTTACTCGCGACGGAAGCGCAGCCGTGCTGTATTTCGTCGGTGGCCGAGAACAAGGAACGGAAGCGTCCTGAGAATGATCGCAAGGCCGAGGCCGAGGCGATCCGCCTCTTTGCGGCCCGCCTGATCGAGGAAGGGAAGGCCAGGGAGTTCCTGGTAGAACATGGATTTCTGACGCCGACCGGGCGATTGCCCAAGCGATACGGAGGATGAGGATCCCCGGGTTGGTACTCGGCTACCACGGCTGCGACCGGGAAGTGGCGGAAAAGATTCTCGGAGGCAAGACCGAGGTCAGGGAGAGCAGGAACTCTTTCGATTGGCTGGGTTCCGGGGCCTACTTCTGGGAGAACAATCCCTCCCGAGCCCTTTCGTGGGCAAAGATGCTCGCGGAAAACCATCGATCAGGCCCGAAACAGATCAAGAGCCCTGCGGTCGTCGGGGCGGTTCTGAATCCGGGCAACTGCCTTGACCTGGCCGAGGAATCGAGCCTGGAGCTGCTGAGGGCTGCCTATGACGTGTTGGATGATTTCTATGGGAGCCTTGACATCTCACTTCCTGAGAATGAGGCAGGCTTCAAAGGCGACGCCGATCTCGTCAAACGCCATCTGGATTGCGCGGTGGTGAACTTCCTCCACGAATTCAGAGAGACGAAAAAACAGCCTCCCTTCGACACGGTTCGGGCTCCGTTCATCGAAGGCGACTCTCTGTTTCCGGGCTCGAAGCTGATGGACAAGTGTCACGTCCAATGGTGCGTTCGAGATCCCAAGAGGAGCATCATCGCTTACTTTCGTCCGCGTGACCCGAAGGCCACCGAGGTGTAGCGGTTCGATCAACGTAATGCCCGAATCCGGCCCCCAGACCCGCGATGACCCGCACCGACTGGCTCAACAGGCCGGCCAACCTCAACGCCGCCCGCACCGCGGCCCGCGGCATCGCGCCGCACAAGCCGCTGATGCTGCTGACGGTCATCGACTTCATCGAGTCCGGCGACATCCCGGATGGCTGGGTGAAATACGACGTCCACCTCGTCCACCTCGCCTGCCTTGGATCCCGGAGGGATCGAAGCCATTGGCCCGGGGTCATCCGCCCGGCGGATGCACCCCGGGATGGAGGTGAAAAAAGGGTATCGATCCCGGCAGGGATCGCAGCCGTGCCGGACTTCCGGGGCGGTGCGAATCAACGCGCCAGTCGCCTCTTCTCGGCCTGGCATATAATCCTTAGCACCACCGCAAATCCTCGCCTGCGGCCCTCGGACGGCCTCTCATCCGCGATCCCTCCACTCCCACCGGCAACCCGGAATCCGGAGCCATCAGACCCCGCCCGGACGGACCATCACCGGAAGCACGTACTCATCCACGCTCATCGCGTCGTCGAACTCCCGCTCGCCATCGAGGAATTCCTGCAGCCGGGTCATCTGGTGATCCGCCACCTCCCGCTGCGCCTCGATCTCGGTCTCGAAAATCACGATCTCCCCGTCGCCGCTGCGGAGGACGGGCGTTGAGCCATCGCAGACGGTGTCGATGAAGATCGCGTAGCCCTTGCGAGACGTGAATGCCGTTTCGGAACTCTTCACGGCAGAAACACCTGGCCAGGTGCACGGTGGATGACAACCCGATTTTCGGATTCCAGCATTCCCCGGCCGCGCATTTCCGCTTTCATCTTCGCATGGCCACCCGCACCCGCTGGACCCGCGATGAACTCCTCATCGTCCTCAATCTCTACCACAAGCTCCGCTTCGGGCAGTTCGACCAACGCCAGCCGGTCATTATCGCCCTCGCCGGAAGACTTGGCCGCACTCCGAGCGCGGTGGCCATGAAACTCAGCAACCTCGCCTCGCTCGATCCTGCCCTTAGGCTGCGCGGGATCCGGGGGCTGGAAGGAGCGAGCAACCTCGACCGCGAGGTCTGGGAGGAATTCCACGCGGACCCAGCGGAGCTGGTGCCGCTCAGCCAGCAAAACTTCGACGCCCTGTTCGTCGATCCCGAGACGGAAACCACCGAAGTCATCCCCGGCACCGGCATCCGCCCCGCAGCCAAGCCACCCACGGGCGACACCGAAGCCATCCGCCCGACCAAACAACGGCGCGGCCAAGGCTACTTCCGCGATGCCGTGCTCAACAACTACGACAACCGCTGCGCCCTCACCGGCCTGCCCGTCCGCGAACTCCTCATCGCCTCCCACATCCTTCCGTGGGCCGGCCACGAAACCGAGCGCCTCAACGTCCGCAATGGCATCGCCCTCAACCGCCTCCACGACGCCGCCTTCGATCAGGCCCTGATCGCCTTCGATGACAATCTGCGCCTCCTCCTTTCCAAACGCCTCCGCGACGCCCTGCCCCACAAGGCGCTGAAGGCCTCCTTCGCCGAATACGAAGGCCTAGCCCTCGACCTGCCCGACGATGCGATCCCGCCGGATGCGGGATTTCTGGCGAAGCATCGGAAGAGGTTCATCGCCGCCTGAGGCTCTCCCTCCCATTCGGCGTTCACCCTGTCATTGGAAACGACGACAACGCCATACAACCTGCTTTGCGGGGCGGCGGATTACTCCGACCCGGCTCCTCAAAGATCCACATTCCGGCAATGTGCCTCGATCCGATCACCGATCTGCTGGATCTGCTCCGCGTTCAGCCCTTCACGGCCCCGGACTCCCGGAAGGTTCGGCACCACTTCCTTTCCGCTCCAGACGAACACTTCACCCTGACCCCGCCGCTCCACAAACCACCCCGGCAGCACCAACACCGGCGTGACCACCACCTTCCGACTCGCCGATCCGGTGAGCCACTTTGAGAGATCGGCAGCATTCCGGGCCGCCTGCCGAAGCATCTTGCAATCGTCGCCCTCGGGAAACTGCAGCGCTTCGCCGGTGAACTCCACTCGATAGGCATTCTTGCCGTCGTCCAGGGTCAGCGACTTTCTCCGTGCCTTCGTTTCGATCGCGAAAACCCCGGCCGGGCCGACCACCACATGATCGATGTTCCGGTTCGAGGCTTCGCCCGGATCCCAGTCGATAAGGAAATCGTGGAACACTCGGTAGCCCTGGCTCATCAGCCTGTTCAGTTCGGCTCCCATGTAGCGTTCGCCCTCGAAGCCCAGCCGGCAATTTCTGACGGATTCCCGCAAGCGACGGACTTTGCGCCAGTAGAACGCAGCCGCGGCATACGATGCCGCCGTCGGCACCACCCACCCGACCAGAACTCCGATTCTCGACAGATCCATTGGCATGGCTACCACGCCCGGAGCCAATCCAAAGATACCCGCAGCCATCATCGCCTCGATCAGGTCGAGTCGAAGATCATCCAGCCTCAGTCTCAAGCTCTCGCCCGGCGGCCTCAACATCTTCTCGGTGAACGGCGACCGACTCTTGGCCCGCTCGGCCGACAGCATCCGCTTGGTTCCGACCAACACCGCTACCAGTGCCGTCAGCACCAGCAAGCTCCCCAGAGCAACTCCCAAAGGCATCCCTCACTCTACCCATCCACCATCCCGCCGTCACCCTACGCCATCGCGGGGCATTCAGGCTGTGTCCTCAAATCAGGACCGTTGGCCCGCCACCGCGGGAACGAACCTTTGGATTTCGGGACCCCTTCGACAGGGTGCTTCCCGGAGTCGGGTGGTCTCGACGGCCTCGAGAGCCGGACGGAGGAGGTCGTCCACGAGCTTGGTCATGGGGATGCCTAGCCTTGGCCTCATGGTAGAGCAGGCCCACGAGATTACGCCGAATCATGGGGGAGTGGTGGCTTGGTCGGGCCATTTTCCCGTGATTTGGGATTCAGATTGAGCCGCTGAGATCTAGGCCCCGCAGCTTCATAGTATTATGGCGGTTCTTGGCCCTCTTTTTTACCTCAGCCATCCTTCGATCTTCCTGCATGGAAGGAAATTTGGCTTGAAAATGTCGGAGCATTGGGTGAGAATCTCTCCGGCATTCAACGGAGGAGTAATCCCCGAGCCACGGCCTATCGGGCCAGCCGGTTGGTCATCAAAGGCGAGAGCCAGAGAAAATCCAACCCGCGGCCCAAAATTTCAGAATGGCGTGTCCTTATGGGGCACGCCATTTTGTTGCTCATGTGGATGGCCGCGGCAGAGGATCTTCGATTGCACGACAAGGGGAGCACGTTTCTGGCGATGCGGTGGCACGAACTCTTCGACCAATACACCCCAGATACCTTCCAGCCCCAGCTCTTGACGATTCCTTGCCTCATTGAGGAAGCCGTTGAGGTCGCGTCCTTGTCTAATCGAGACGACCGATGGAAAAAACATCTGTGTGCCGTTCAGCAGGAGATCTCTGGTCGGCTCTATGGAGGTGTGGAGAAGAGCCTGCTGACGGCTCAGGAGTGCAATGTTGTTTGTGAGATCTCCACGTCCAAGAGCACCGCCGAGGTCGGTGATTTGAGCCGCTTACTGCTCTTGGAAGGGTTCACTCGGCGATTTTCGGAAACTGCCCGGAATCGTCTGTCGGACCTTGCTGATGCCGGTGTAGAGAAGAAGAAGGAGGATACTGATCTCATTCTCACCTTGATCGGGTCGCAGGCGTTTCGGAGGGGGTGCGATGCGACTGACTACTCTGACTATGATTCGATGCCCGGCTGTGCTCCACAAAAAGTGGTGGAGTGGATCCTCGAGAGTATTCCACAGGGAGAGAGGAGCTTCAGTTGCATCGTAGCTGTTGAGATGGGCGAACCTGAGGAGCAGGCTGGCATCAGGTCAGTACTTCAACACCGGGGGATAACGCTCGCGAGCCCAAAAATTCCAGGCCTATCATGCAACGGGCGATGGTTTTTCTTTAAGAAGACAGTCAAGGCCCTAAAAGACAATCAAGCGCTGAACGCTCTCCGAGTGGAGATCCAAGACGCCTTGAATCTGTTGGGGTTCTACCAGCAGTCTAGAACACCAAGAGTGCGAGATCGAGGGTGGATCTACAACGGTGACAGTGCTCGAGAGGTTGACGCTCGACCTCGCCGCTTTGACAACCTCCATCCGAGAAGGAACGCGGTGACCCTTGCGGGCAGGGCCACTAAAGCTATTTCAGGGCTTCGCGGCGAAGCTGCTCTGGCTTCGGCACTGGACCTCCATGGCCAAGCTCTCCGTGCTGAGGAAGACGCACTTCGTCTGGTAAATCTCTGGTCGGCTGTAGAATGCTTGGCCTCCCTAGTCGACGGAGGCTCAATCATCGAGCGGGTTGAGCGGCTGATTTGCCCCATTGTGACGTGGCGAAGAATCGACAAAATTCTGAGGTATCTGGCGATTAACCTACACTTCTGGCTGAAGGAGAACCCGAAGATCGAGCGTTCTTCGATTCCTTTCCCTCTCGGCCCAAATGACGCGGTGGAACCGGAACGAATACTGACGATCGTTTCAAAGCTCGAAGGGGATCACAATCTCAACAGCCTCATGGCACTGACCACGGATCATCCGCTCCTACTTTACCGAGTTTGCAGTTGCTGGAAATTCGCGAGTAATCCGCGTGAAATGCAGAAACGCCAGGCGAAGTCCGAGGAGGCGTTGAGGTGGCATCTTTCCAGAATCTATCGAGCCAGGAATCTCCTGGTCCATCATGGCATCGAGTCGAGATTTGTTCCGCAGCTTGCCAATCACCTACAACACTACTTATCGATGACGCTTTCCCGCATCATGCACGGCCTCACATTCGGTGAGGACTGGACCAGCAGGGACTCGATCAGCCACTGGCGGAGCAAGTACCTACACGTCAATGTCGCCCTCAAGGAGGCCCCCGAGAGCCTTGTGGTTGGGGACTTCTTCCCCGAGGAAGTTCAGGACCCGGGGTTTCCTGTTTGGTAGCCCACCTACCCTATCGAAGGGGTCCGTGAATTGTGGCGGTGGCAACACGCCTGGTGCTCAGATTCCGGGTTGCAGGTGGAGTGGAGGGGTGGCGGATGGGAGGTCGTTCGAGGGTCGCAGGCGGCGATTGGGGCGTCAGGATGCCGTGGCGGTTAGGATTTTGGACGGCGAAAAGTCCCGGCGCCCTTTCCCCGCCCTACGCGCTCAATCTCCCGCACCTCCAGGCGAGTCCCTCGCCATCGGGGTGGAAGGCCGGATCTTTCGGCAGGAGGACGGACTGGCCGGCGGGATGATGAAGTTCCCTTTCGCCGGTCGAGCGGCGGGGATCAAGAACCGCCGAAACCCGCCAGCGGTGATCGGGGCACGGGGCGATGAGGTCGCGGTCCATCGCCCAGTGGTGGTTCTTGCACAGCGCGAGGCCGTTGGTCGGGTGGTCGTTGTGGCTTTCCGAAAAGGGGATGAGGTGAGCCGGCCCCACTCCAACCCGGTCACCGCCGGATCACCGGTTTGTCCTTCGCCCGGGGCTGCCGCCGCGCCTGGAAAACCACCTCCTTCACCTCGGGGCCGAGACCATCATAGGCCACTCCGACCAGTTCCCTCAACCGTGCCGCCACCCGTGACTTAGGGTTCCAGCTGTAGACCAGCGTCCGCCCCAGTTGCTTGCAAACCAAGGCCCCGGAGCGCTCGAAACGGTCCAGTTGCCGCTGCACCGAATCGAGCGACACCCCGAAGTCCCGCGACACCGCACGACCATACGCCTCGCCCTGGTGAAACAGGGAAAGCAGCACCGCCTCGGCCGCCTTGCCGCCGAAAAGGTCTTGCAGGACCGTTGAAATCATGACCGGATCCTAAGGTCGAATGACCGATGATTCAAGTCAGTTGTCGCCGCCCGACTGGGCGACCTGCACCGAAGAGGAGCTGTGGCGCTATGTCGCGTGGCACCTCGAAGGAGCCGGCATCCGCTCGGTGCTGGTCGGCGGTGCGGTCGTTTCCATCTACACCGAAGGTCTCTACCGCTCGGGCGACCTCGATCTGGTGCCCGACGATCTCGGTCGCAGCCGCCTGGAGCCGGTGCTCAGGGAGATCGGATTCGCTCCGACCCGCTCGCGCTACTTCAAGCATCCCGAATGCCCGCACTTGTTCCTCGAGTTCCCCCGGGGACCGGTGGAGATCGGCGAAGAGTTTCCGATCACCCCCGAGGAAGTCGAGGTGGCCGGGCGGACGCTGCGGCTGCTGTCTCCGACCGACAGCGTGAAGGATCGGCTCGCCGGCTACATCCACTGGCAGGCCCGCGCGAATTTCGACCAGGCGGTCCTCATCTGCCGCAGGCAGGCGGAACGGGTCGATCTGGCGGCGGTCGAGCGATGGTGCCGGGCCGAGGGCGGCCGTGAGGCCTACAACGAGCTGGTTGGGCGACTCACCGCAACCGGCTGAACCGGTTCGATCCAACAAGAGCCAAGATGCCACCCATCCTGCAACGGGAGGTGCCGGGACGATCCGGCCCTTCAGGCCGTTGGGAACGACGCGCTCAATCTCCGGCACCTCCAGGCCAGGCCCTCGCCATCGGGATGGAAGGCCGGATCCTTCGGCAGGAGGACGGACTGACCGGCGGGATGATGGAGTTCCCTTTCGCCGGTCGAGCGGCGGGGTCGAGGGTCACGGTGGGGTTTTCGTCGGTCCGGCGGGATGCGTCGAGCACGATGACCCGGCCGGTGCCGCGACGCACCGGTCGCCATCAGGACCCCGCCGTCCAAGACGAACCGCTGCTCCCATGCGGGCAAGGTGACCGCGCGAACCCGCCTCCCGCACGCCCGCTTCCATCTTCAAGTCCCCCGCGATTCCCCCGCGCCAACGGCTCCCCCTCCCCCACCGCCTTCCACGACCGCTTCTCGACGGCGGCTCGAAGGCAACCCGAAGGCAGCCGAGGAGTCGTCTCCGCCGGGCCGGTTCGCGGGCTTTCCCTTCGGCGGTGCCGGTTTCAAACCGGCGCTCCATCACGACCGCCAACCCAAGAATTGATGCCGAAACCCCGGTCTGCCGAAACCCCGGTCTGCCGAAACCCCGTCGAGCGGAAAATCAGGAAATTTCGGCGGTCCTGCAATCCCTGCAATCCCTGCAAAGTCCTGCAAAGTCCTGCAAGGGTTTTGCAAGACCCCTGCAAGGGTCTTGCAACGAAGGACCCGCCGAAAGGGCTTCCCGCTGCCCGGCGGCCCGGATTTGCCCTTGAGAACCCATGCCAGGATGGCGGCATGACTGCCACAGGAGCACCATCCGACACCGGGGCCCCCATCGATCGGTTTGCCTTTCGCGGGCCGGGCGGGACGATCGGGGGAGTGAACCTTGCCGATCGACATCCACAGGGAACTCGATCCGCACCGCGCCGCCGGCCGGTGGCGGCACGATCCGCACCGCGCCGCCGGCCGGTGGCGGCATCCGCCCCCTTCCCTTCGTCCTTGTTTCCGGGGTTTCCGGGGTTTTCGGAGTTTTTTCCGAGTTATCCACAGAAGTTCACCGGATGCCCTGATTGACCCCGTCGCCCGATTTTCATTAATCTACGTTAAATATCGTTCTCGCGGGGCCTCGGTGGTCCCGCACTCCGCGCGGCGGGAGCACACAGCTGCAAACCAAAATGACGAAACAATGGCCAACAATAGCCATACACAACGGAAGTATCCGCCGGTGGCGGATCGGGTCGAGCAGTTCCAAGCCGCATGGCAGGAGCTTGCTCCGGAGGAAACCTTCGCCGGGATGACCCTGGCGGAGTTCGACACAGCGGTGGCGCCCGTGAGGGCGCACGAGCTGGAGATGAAGGCACTGGCCGCCCAGAAATCGGCGGCGGTGAAGCGGCGCAAGACATTGGACACCGAGGCCCGCAAGGTGCTTCGCAAGGTCGCCAATGCCGTGAGGGCGCATCTTTCCTACGGGGAGGACAGCGAACTCTACCGCGCCATGGGCTACGTGACCCTGAGCGAACGCCGCAGCGGACTCGTCCGCCAGGGAGCGCAGGAGGGTGACGAACCCACGGAAGCAGAAAGCCCCGCGGCGGGGGAAGCCGCCTGATGTCGATCCGCGAAGACTGAGCATCAGGCAGCACCCGCTGCACCAGCAGGCCCGTCCCGCCGCAAGGCGGGGCGGGCCTTATCCTTAGCACGGCCGGCAAGCCGGCGGAAGGGGCGATCCGCGCAGGATTCCGGACCCGGCGCGGGGCCGGTCGAGTCGGTCCGGCACCCGCACGGGCCGTTTCGCCGGGAGAACGGGCTGTGGACGGAGGAGAACGATGGGTTCCGCGAGAAACTCGACTCATTTCGATGCCCAAACGACTCCTTTGCGTGGCGAATCGACTCGTTGCGAAACCGATTCGACCCGTTTCACGGCGAGAACATGTCGTTTCCGGAATGCGACGACTCAAGCACCGCAAACCACGAAAGATCCTCTTCACCCTGCCGATCAGGTTCATCAAGCCACCTGATTCCCTGCGCTCCGCTTCATTCTTTCCTTGGCATTGATCGCCCTGCTGCACAGACCTTCCGATTTCCCTTGACCCCCCGGAGGCCGCATGCATCCTTCGCGCCCCTTCAACCGACCCCTTTCCAATCATGGCACGCGTCTGCAGTATCCGAGGAAGCCGAGTTCGTTCCGGCGGTAGAATCAACCGCTCCGGTCTCGCCAAGAAAAAAGGCGGCATCGGCCGTCACGTCACCAAGGTGGTGAAGCGCAAGGTCTCGCCCAACCTGCAGAGCAAGCGCATCTGGGTGCCCGAGCTGAATCGCTGGGTGCGGGTGAAACTTTCGTGCCGCGCGCTCAAGACCGTCAACAAGAACGGTGCCTACGTGACCCTCAAGAAGGCCGGCCTGATCTGAGGCTGGATCCGCCCACAACTTTCAAGAAGGCCCGGAGTTCCGCTCCGGGCCTTTTTCTTTGGTATCAGGCCTCGACAACCGGCAGCAGCACGGCGTCGCGCATGCCGTGGATCTTTTTCTTGTCGACCGGCACCAGCGTCGCCAGGCAACCGCCGAGAGAGGTCTTCCCCTCGTCGTCGATGAAATAGTACGGGCAAAGCCTCACGCGGCCCTCGAATTCCTCGATGCTGCCGTCGTCGCGGTAGACCGGATGCCGGACCACCCGGGTTTCCCGGAACTCCTGCATGATCCAGGGCTGCTGGCTGAAATCGTCGAGTGCGTGACGGACCTGCCGCTTCCATTCCGGCCCGGACAGGTCGTGGCCGATGAAGACGCCGCGCGAGCCCCAGGCAGTTTCGTGGAAGCCACTGATCTTCAGCACCAGTTGCCGGTCCTTCTGGCTGAAGCGCGCCACCTCGTCCCACGAGTGCACTTCCATCCGCGGGATCGCCGCCTGGGGCGGCAGCGGTGAGGGATCGACCACCCAGCTGAAGGGCACCAGTTCCCGGATGCGTTCGAGATGACTTCCCCGCAGCACTTCCCGCCACAGGGGCTGCAGTGCCGGCGTCCACAACAAGGCCAGCCACAGCTTGTCCTCGAGATGCGGCAGGCACGGAGGGTTCATCCGCAGACCTCCGGCGACCGAGCGCTCGGCCAGGCTCCGGAACAAGGGCAGGCTCTCCCAGTCGAACCATTCGAAAAAGCGGTAGATCGCGTGGCCCACTCCCTGGAACGCTTCCGCCGACACGACCCGTCGGCCGCCTCCGGCCGCATCGGCGAGCCACTCCATTTCCGTCCGGTAATCGGCCGCCTCCTCGGAAATCACGATCTCTCCTCCCTCTTCGAGAACACCCGCGAAGCCCCGGACCATCCCATCCGCTCCTCCGGCAACGCGGTAGCCGGCCCCTGCATACAGCCTGGAAAGCCAGGCCGTGATGCCCATGCCACCGGGCACGGCATCCAGCTCGGTCAGGGCGAACCCGCCCTCTTCCAACAACAGGTCCGGGCGAATGACCCGCGGTCGCTGGCCCTGGCGGCCCGCCTCGCGCTGGATGTCCACCATCCAGGTCGGCTTGCCGCTGTCCAGCAGTTCGGCGATCCAGCCCGGCAGGGAGGTGCCGACGCTGCGCCGGTAAATCTCGTCGCATGCCTGTTGGAAGCGGGCCAGCGGATGGCCCAGACCCTGCACGAACCGCATTTCCGATCGGCTCAGTGGCAGCGGCTCGGGCGAAAACCGCCACCCCCCTTCATACAATCCCCCATCCGGCAGGGCGGCCCGGATCGTTTCCAGCGACAAACTCATGACATCGACTTCAGCGCGCCACGGATCAACTCCTCGGTCGTCGCCTCGGCCTGCTCCTCAAGCAATTTCCGCACCGCCTTGCGGGCATCCACCTGCTTGTAGCCGAGGGCCACGAGGGCCAGCTCGGCGTCGGCCGCCTTCGGCGCCACCTCCCCACTCTCGACTCCCCGCCAGGTCTCCACCATTCCGACCTTGTCCTTGAGCTCGAGGATGATCCGCTCGGCGGTCTTCTTGCCGAGGCCCTTGATCTTGGAGAGACCGACGCTGTCCCCCTCCGCCACGCAGGCCTTGAAGCGGGCCGCCGGCATGCCATTGAGCACCGCCAAAGCAATCGCCGGGCCGATCCCGCTCACCCTCCCGATCAGGAGGAGGAACAGATCCCGTTCCTCCTCGGTCGCAAAACCATAGAGCTGCTGGCCGTTCTCCCGGATGTGGTGGTAGGTCCGCAACTCGATATCCGCCCCCGGCACCGGATTCAGCCGGTCCATGCTCGAAAACGGGACCAGCACCTCGTAGCCCACCCCGGAGGCCTCCACCACCAGACGATTGGGGTAACTCTCCCACACCTTCCCTCGCAACCGGACGATCATGGAGTCGCAGCTTGGATCGACCACGGCCGCCGTCAATGCCCATCCCCGGATTCGACCCCACGGAAATAATCTTTAAGATAAACGTAATTTTTAACTTGTAAAATTATTTGTTCCTTTTTTAATGGCGGGCTTTTTTTGGGTCGCATTTGTTACAGGTTGCTGCTATTCTCCCGCCGCTATGTCAACCACCACCAAACGCACCCGGTTTTCGCGCCGGCTTCCCGACCACGTTACGGACGAACTCTGCAATGTCCTTGAGGAAGATAAGGTGTTCGGTTTCAACGACCTGTTCGAACGGGTGTTTGAGAACCTGAAGCAACGCAACGCAGTCAGCGGCGGCGAGGAAATGCTCCGCCTGCGTGCCTATGAGAAGCTTCAGAATCTCGTCACCCGCGGTCTGGTCGAAAAAATCGGTAAGGAATACAAAGGAACCCCGCGGGTCCACGAAGCGTCCAGCGAGTGGCTCGCCCAACAACAGCAGGAGGATTGATTCCCTGCGCCTGAACAAGTGCTTTCCCTTGCAACCCGCACCGGCCCACCGGTGCGGGTTCTTCTTTTCCAGCAGACGGCATTCCATTCTTGGCACCCGCCCACTCCGCGAATATCCATCGCCCACCGATCATGCACTCGCAGTTCCTTCCCGTCTTCGTCCAGATTCTGGTGGCGATCGGCTTTGCCGCCGTCGCGCTGACTCTCTCGGTGGTGCTCGGCAAGTCCGCCCACCGCAACGCGACCAAGGATTCGGCCTACGAATGCGGGATGCTCGCCGTGGGGGATGGAGCTTCCCGGTTCTCGGTCAAGTTCTACCTGGTGGCGATGCTGTTCGTCGTTTTCGACATCGAGGTGGTGTTCATGTATCCGTGGGCCGTCCAATTCCGCGACCTCGTGGCCCACAGCCCGGTGGCCTTGCTCAGCATGGCGGGTTTCGCGGGCATTCTCGCCTTCGCCTACGTTTATGCCTTCCGCAAGGGAGCCCTGAGCTGGAAGGAAGAACCCCGCCGGCCAAAGACCGCCACCGGCGATAAAGCCGCCGGGCTTGCGTGATTGCGGACGGTCCTTCCCGGCCGTCTTCAGATTTCTTCCGCTCAGTGCTGGCGCGATGCCGCGGATCGGCTAGGATCCGGGCATGACCCTCCTCGCTTCCGACTCCCTGGGTTCCCTCATCGGGATCGCCGTCGCGCTCATCATCCTTGCCATCGGGGTGCTGATCATCTCGATGTTCTTCAAGACTTGGCTGCGGGCCAAGCTTTCCAACGCCCCGGTCTCCTGGGGCAACCTGATCGGAATGTTCCTGCGGAAGGTGCCGTTCAACCGCATCGTCAATGCCCGGATCACCGCCGTGAAGGCGGGGCTGCCCTACACTTCCGAGGAACTCGAGGCCCACTACCTCGCCGGGGGCGACGTGGAAAACACCGTGCTGGCCCTGATCGCCGCCGACAAGGCCGGGATCAAGCTCCCCTTCGACCGCGCCTGCGCCATCGACCTCGCGGTCAAGGGCACCGCCAAGACCGTCCTCGAGGCGGTCCGCACCTCGATCAACCCGAAGGTCATCGAGTGCCCGAATCCCGAAGCCGGTGGCCCGAACAAGATCACCGCCGTCGCCCGCGACGGCATCGCGGTGAACGTGCGCGCCCGGGTCACGGTCCGCACCGCCCTCGACTCGTTCATCGGCGGGGCCACCGAGGAAACCGTGATCGCCCGCGTCGGCGAGGGCATCGTCACGTCCGTCGGTTCGGCCGAGACCTACAAGCACGTCCTCGAGAACCCCGACAACATCTCGAAGCTCGTTCTCGAGAAGGGCGTCGATGCCTCGACCGCCTTCGAGATCCTTTCCATCGACATCGCCGACGTGGATGTGGCCGACAACATCGGTGCCCGGCTGCAAACCGAGCAGGCCGAGGCCGACAAGCGGGTCGCCCAGGCCAAGGCCGAGATGCGCCGCGCGGCCGCCGTCGCCGCCGAGCAGGAAATGTCTGCCCGCACCCAGGAAATGCGCGCCAAGGTCGTCGAGGCCGAGGCCCAGGTGCCGCAGGCCATGGCCGAGGCCTTCCGCTCCGGCAACCTCGGCATCATGGATTACGCCCGCTACCGCAACGTCGTCGCCGACACCGACATGCGTTCTTCGATCGCCACCGACGGTGACTCGCCCAAGGGGGACACCCAGCAATGATCCTCGCCTTCGATTTCAGCGACCTGCCGGGCGATGCCATCGGCCTGCTGTTGCTGATGATCATCTCGTTTCTCGGGTGGCTGAAGAACCGCTTCGGCCAGCGCGAGATCGAGGAGGAGCCGATCTCCGAGGAGGAGGAACGGATGCGCGAGATCGTCTGGCGCCGCCAGATGGGCGAGCAGGAGGACCGCGCCCCGTGGGAAACGGATCCCACGGTCTGGCACCCCGAGAAGGTCGCGCCGCCCCCCCTGCCGGAGCCGCCACCCATTCCCGCCACGCCCGCTGCCGTCCAGGCTCCGGTGCCCGAAGTCTCGGAGCGCGAGGCGCGCCTCGCCGAGGCCTTCGAGCGAAAAACCGGGGGGCGACGGAGGGCACCGGGCCGCCGCACTCCGATCGGTGACAGCCTGCGTTCAGCGGATGCCACCCGCCGCGCCATCATTCTCGCCGAAGTTCTGGGGCCTCCCGTCTCCCTTCGCCAAAGCGGCGAACGCCACCCATGAAATCCGCCCTCCGATTCCTCGCAGCCCTGTTGCTCGTCCTTCTCCCGGCCTTCGCGGAAGACGGGGAGACGCCGGAGCGCAAGCTCATCGGCAAGTCCGAGGAGGAATCCTACACCGACAAGGTGGTGGTCCTCTCCATCGGGCAGAAGGACCTGATGAACAACCAGGCCTTCAAGTTCTTCCAGCGGACGCTCGAGCGCGCCGAGAACGAGAAGGCACGGGCGCTCGTTCTCAAAATCGACACCCCCGGCGGCTTTGCCTTCAACACCCGGGACCTGATCTTCGACCAACTGGGCAAGCTCGAGGTCCCCACCATCGCCTGGGTCGAGCGCGAGGCCCTCAGTGCCGGGGCCATCATCGCCTTCGCAACCGACAGGATCTACATGGCGCCCGGCACCATCATCGGCGCGGCCGGGCTCGTCAGCGGAACCGGCCAGGAGATTGATCCGGTCATGCGGGCCAAGCTGGAAAGCGTCTTCGACGCCTCGCTTCGCGGCATCGTGAAGAAGAAGGGCCACCGCATCGATGTCCTGCGGGCGATGATGTTCATCGACGACGAAAACGAACGGACCTTCGGCAGCGTGACCGTTCCGAAGGACGAGTTGCTCAGCCTGACCGCCCAGGAGGCAACCCAGCAGATCGACGGGGCACCCCTGCTCGCCGCCGGCATCGCCGACAGCGTCGACAAGGTCCTCGAGGCCGAGGGCATCACCGGCGCCGAGGTCGTTCCGGCCAAGCCGACCGGTTTCGAGGCCATCGCCTGGTGGATCGCGGCCCTCTCGCCGCTTCTCATCGCCGTCGGCATCGGCGCGGCGTGGATCGAGCTCAAGGCCCCGGGATTCGGCGTCTTCGGCTTCATCTCCCTCGGCGCCTTCGCGATTTTCTTCTTCGGCAACAGCGTGGCCGGAAACCTGGCCGGCTACGAGTTGATGGCGGTCTTCCTTCTCGGGGTGGTGCTCATCATCCTCGAACTCTTCGTCCTGCCGAGCGGCATTGCCGGGATCATCGGCGTGCTCATGGTCCTCGGCTCGCTCTGGTTCGCGATGGCCGACAAGATCGAATTCGACCGCGCGCGCGAATCCGGCGAGATGATCTCCTCGCTCGATGACCTGCTTCTTCGACCGGCCATGATGCTCGGACTGGGCCTGGCGGGCGGCATGCTCGCCCTCTTCGTCTTCGCCCGTTATCTGCCGAACATCCCGCTCCTGCGCTCGCTGATCGTGAAGAAAGAGCTGCCCTCGGGCAGTCCCGCCGAGCAGGACCTCGGTCGCTCGCTGATCGGAGCCACCGGCAAGGCCGTCACCGACCTCCGGCCTTCCGGCACGATCCTCGTCGAGGGCATCCAGCACGATGCCATCTCACGTCAGGGCTTGATCCCCAAGGGTGAGTCCGTGCGGGTGCTGGAAGACGGGATGACCTACGTGGTGGAACGGGTCGACGGACGTCCCTGAATTCCCCCAACGCGGCGGTCCCGCCGTCCGGGCGGCTTACTCTTCGCTGCTTTCCGCTTCAGGTTCCGGTGGCTCCGCCGCCCCGGCTTCATCGACCTCGCCCGCATCCTCCGAATCCTCGTCGGGAATCACGCGAGCGATGTCCTGAAGCCGCTCGCCCTTCTTCAGGGTCAGCAGCTTCACACCCATGGTGTTCCGGCCGGCGGTCCGTACCTCGGAGACACGGATCCGGATGCTCTGGCCTCCGGAGGTCATCAGCATCAGTTCATCCTCCTCGGCCACCGAAACCGCCCCGACAACTTCGCCGGTCTTCTCACCGACCTTCATCGTGATGATGCCCTTGCCTCCGCGGCTCTGGGAGCGGTACTCCTCGAACGCCGTGCGCTTACCGATGCCATTCTCGGAGGCGACCAGCAGCGTGGCATCCTCGCTCACCAGCGAGAGGCTGACCACGTAGTCGCCTTCCACCGGCTTGATGCCCGCGACCCCTGCAGTGGCGCGGCCCATCGATCTCGACTGTTCCTCCGGGAAGCGCAGGCTCATCCCCTGACGGGTGACGAGGATAACCTCGTCCTTGCCGGTGGTCAGGCGCACGCCGATCAACTCGTTGCCTTCCTCGAGCTTGATCGCGATGATTCCATCCTTGCGATAGTTCCGGAAATCGTGAAGCGAGGTCTTCTTCACCTTCCCGCTGCGGGTGGCGAAAAGCACATAGCCCTGGTCCTCGGAGAAGGTGATGTCATTGCCGTCGTCATCCGTCCGGCGCTCCAGGCGAAGCATCGAGGCGATGGTCTCCTCGGGCTGGAGGTTCAGCACGTTCTTGATGCTCCGCCCTTTCGAGGCACGGGATGCCTCCGGGATTTCATAAACCCGCTCGACATAAACCCGCCCGGTGTTGGTGAAGAACATCAGGTAATCATGGGCCTGCACCGAGAAGAGTTGCTCGACGAAGTCGTTTTCGTCGGGATCCGCCGCGTTGCGGGTTTCCATGCCCCGGACTCCCTTGCCGCCCCGGCCCTGCACGCGGTACTCGCTGGCCGGGGTGCGCTTCACGTAGCCCCGGTGGCTGAGCGTCACGATCATGCCCTCGTTGGCGATCAGGTCCTCGATGGCGATCTCGCCCTCGTCCGGGAGGATCGGGCAGCGCCGCGGGGTCGCGTGCTTTTCCTTCACCTCGAGCAGCTCGGTCTTGATGATCTCCAGGACCCGGGACTCCTTCTCCAGGATGTCCATGAGATCCTTGATCTCCTCGATCACGGCGTCGTACTCGCCCTTGATCTTGTCCTGCTCCATCGCGGTCAGCTGATAGAGGCGGAGTTCGAGGATGGCGTTGACCTGGCGGTCGGTGAAGACGTAGCGATCGCCCTCGATGCTCGGCTGGCTGCGGATCAGCACCCCGAGACGCTCGGCGGTCGCCACTTCGAAAGTGTAGGCCTTGAGCTTCTCGCGAGCCTCGTCGCGGTTCCTGGACTCGCGGATGATCTTGATGAAATCGTCGAGGTGTCCGAGTGCCAGCAGGAAGGCCTCGAGGTTCTCGGCGCGGTCCTCCGCCTTCTTGAGAAGGAAACGGGTGCGCCGGACCACCACGTCCCGCCGGTGCTCGATGAACGCGTCGATGGCATCCATCAACGAGAGCTGCTTCGGCCGCCGCTCGTGGATTGCCAGCATGTTGACCCCGAACGAGGTCTCCATGGCGGTCAGCTTGTAGAGCTGGTTGACCACGACCTGGGGCCGCGCGTCGCGCTTGAGCGTGATCTCGATGCGCGTTTCCTCGTCCGAGAGATCCCGCATGCCGGAGATGTCGGTGAGCACCTTCTCGCGCACGAGCTCGGCGATGCGCTGCTGCAGCACCGCGCGGTTCACCCCGTGGGGCACCTGGCGGATGGTGATCGTCGAGGTGCCCGAGGCATTCTCCTCGACCTCCATCGTGCCCCGCATCTTCACGCTGCCGCGTCCAGTGCGGAAATAGCTGTCGATCCCCTTGAAGCCGCGGATCTCGCAGGCGGTGGCGAAATCCGGACCCTTGATGTGCTCCTTCATCTCCTCGATGGAGATCGAAGGCCTGTCGATGCGCGCGCACACGCCGTCGATCACCTCGCCGAGGTTGTGGGCGGGGATGTTCGTCGCCATGCCCACCGCAATGCCCGTTCCGCCGTTGACCAGCAGGTTGGGAAAGGCCGCCGGGAGCACGTCGGGTTCGACGGAATTCTCGTCGTAGGTGACGTGGTGATCCACGGTCTCCTTCTCGATGTCGGTCATCATCGCCGACCCGAGCGCGGCCATCCGCGCCTCGGTGTACCGCATTGCCGCGGCCGCATCGCCTTCCACCGAACCGAAGTTCCCCTGCCCGTCGATGAGCCGCTCCCTCATCGTCCACGGCTGGGCCATGTTCACGAGCGTCGTGTAGATCGCCGAGTCGCCGTGGGGGTGGTACTTACCCATCGTTTCACCGACGATGCGCGCGCACTTCAGGTGGGGCTTGGCCGGCGTCAGCGAGAGGTCGTGATGCATCGCATAGAGAATGCGGCGCTGCGAGGGTTTCAGGCCGTCCCGGGCGTCGGGAAGCGCCCGGGAGATGATCACCGACATCGAGTAGTCCAGGAAGGACTTCGACATCTCATCGGCAACGTTGATCGAACTGATCGATTCTTCAGACATCTTGCAAATTCGTTAGAAAGGTTGGGGGCAGGTCTCAGACATCGAGGTTCTGCACGTTGAGTGCGTTGTCCTCGATGAAGCGCTTCCGCGGTTCCACGATGTCACCCATCAGGACGTCGAACATCTTGTCCGCCTCCAGCAGGTTCTCCTCATCCAGCCTCACCCGCAGCAGCTTGCGGGTCGCCGGATCCATGGTGGTTGAATAGAGTTCCTTGGCGTTCATTTCCCCGAGACCCTTGAAGCGCTGGATGCGCATGCCGCGCCGGCCGATCTCGAAGACCCGGTCGAGGATCTCGAAGAGGTTGTGAACCGCAACCGGTGGCTCGTCGCCATCCCCTTCGATCATTTCGTAGAGCGGCTCGTCGTCGGAATAGAACGGATCGGTCTTCACCCCGAACTCTTCCAGCCTCGCCAGCAACCGGGTGATCGCCGACGACTCGTGCAGCTCGTACTTCACCGCCCGCCGGGGCATCGATCCCCACCTCTCCTTGAACTCGGCGAGTTCCTCTTCGCTGAGGTCCTCATCGAACAGTCGAAGATCACGGTTCCCGGCGGCGAAGTCCAGCAACTCCCTTTCCGTGGGAAAATAGTGGACCTCCTCCTCGTTGCCCTCGCGAACCCGGACCATGAACTCGGGCAACTTGCCGTCATGACGCGCATCAAGCAGCGAGCGCAGGCTGCCCCCGTGTCCTTCGACGGTCTGCTTGTAGCGGCCGAGCTGGACGAGCACCTCAAGGATGCTCTTCAGCAGGTCGGCATCGACCGCGTCCGAGCCGTCGGGCCGCCGCAGGATGACGTCCTCGGAGCCGAGGGATATCAGGATCCGGCTCAGCGCGGCATCGTCCTGCACATACTCCTCCCGCTTCTTGCGGGACACCTTGTACAGGGGCGGCTGCGCGATGTAGAGGTATCCCGCCTTCACCAGTTCCGACATGTGGCGGCAGAAAAAGGTCAGCAGCAGGGTGCGGATGTGGGAGCCGTCCACGTCGGCATCCGTCATGATGATCACCTTGTGGTAGCGGACCTTGGAAAGATCGAACGCCCCCTCCTGGTCGCCCTCCCCGATCCCGGCACCGATGGCGGTGATCATCGCCTGGATCTCCTTGTTCTGGAGGGCCTTGTGAAGGCGTGCCTTCTCGACGTTGATCACCTTGCCCCGCAGCGGAAGGATCGCCTGGGTCTGCCGGTTGCGGCCCGACTTCGCCGAGCCACCCGCCGAGTCGCCCTCGACGATGTAGATCTCGGACTTCGCCGGATCGCGCTCCGAGCAGTCGGCCAGCTTGCCGGGAAGCCCGCCTCCCGAAAGCACCGACTTCCGGACGGTCTCGCGGGCCTTGCGTGCCGCCTCGCGGGCTCGTGCGGCATTCACCGCCTTGTCGATGATGATCTTCGCGAGGTTCGGATTCTCGTCGAAGTAGGTCTGCAGGCCTTCGTAAACGATCGACCCGACGACCCCTTCGATCTCCGTGTTGACGAGCTTGTCCTTGGTCTGCGAACTGAAGCGCGGATTCGGCATCTTGACGCTGATCACGCAGACAATGCCCTCGCGCACATCGTCTCCGCTCAACGCGGGATCCTTGTCCTTGAGGATCTTGTTGGCCTTGGCGTACTGGTTGATCGCCCGCGTCAGGGCACCCCGGAAGCCGCTCAGGTGGGTCCCGCCGTCGGCATTCGGGATCGAGTTGGCAAAGCAGAGAATCTGGTCCTGGTAACCGTCGTTGTACTGGAAGACCACGTCGGCGTAGACGTCGTCCTGGGTGATCTTTCCATCGTAGTCCACCTCGATCTGGCGCTTGCCCTTGAGGATCACCGGATCGGGATGGACCAGGGTCTTGCTTTCACCCAGCTGCTCGACGAACTCCTCGATCCCCCTCGCATAAAAAAACGACTCCTTCTGCTGCGATTCGGGTCGCTCGTCCTCCAGCACGATCGTCAATCCGGGATTCAGGAAGGCGAGTTCCCTCAGACGCTTCGCCAGCCGGTCGAACTCGAACTGGATGGTGTCGGTGAAAATCGTGGCGTCCGGAAAGAAGGTGATTGTCGTGCCGGTGTGGCCGTCGGGGGCATTGCCGATCACCTCCAGCGGCTTGGTGGTCTTGCCCCGCTCAAAGGTGATCGAGTGGACCTTTCCGTCGCGCATGACCTCCGCCTTGAACCAGTCGGAAAGCGCATTGACGCACTTGGCACCCACCCCGTGCAGACCACCGGAATACTTGTAGGCTCCCTGACCGAACTTGCCGCCGGCGTGCAGGCTCGTCAGCACCAGTTCCACAGCCGGCATTCCGAACTTCTGGTGGGTGTCGACCGGAATGCCGCGCCCGTTGTCGCTGATGCTTGCGGAGCCATCCACGTGCAGCGCGACACGAATCATGTCGCAGTAACCCGCGAGATGCTCGTCGATCGAGTTGTCGAGCACCTCGAACACACAATGGTGCAGGCCCCTGACATCCGGGTCCCCGATGTACATCCCGGGGCGCTTCCTGACCGCTTCCAAACCCTCGAGCTTGTCGATCTGTTCGGCCCCGTACTTCTGCTCCCCGCTGACCTTGGTATGCTCCCCTTCGGGCTCTTTCGACTCTTCGGACATGAACCCCGAAAAGATCCGAAAATCGCGGGGTTGAGACAAGGCCGATTATGCCCTCAGCAGGACATTTTTCCTCACTCCAAACGCCTGATTTTCAAAAAATTACGACTCCCGGCGAAGAGTCGCCCACCCGTCCGGGCCAAGCCGTCTAATCGTCAAGGCCCAGGCAGCTCTTCTGCCATCCCATCCACTGCTCCTCGTGGTCGTCATCTTCCGCCACATAGGCCTCGATCATCGCCCTCGACGCGATCACGGAGCCATCGATATCGAGCTCCTCGCCCACCTTGTTGCGGTGTTTGATCATTTCGGCCACCCGTTGATCGAAGTCCCGGTCGCGACGCCGCCTCACACCCCTCTGGCGTTTCGGATGTTCCGAGGCGTCGGTTGCCGCCGCCTCCTTGAGTGCCGCTTGGAAACGCCTCCGCCGGTCGGGCCGGAAATGCCGCGGCAACTCGACGCGGTCGCCCGCGGAAATCTCCTGCACCCACTGAAGCAGCTGCTTGTTGGATGCCACCATGAACGAAGGCCGATCCCAGCGCTCGGCCTCCCGGTCGCGCCAGTACCAGAGATGCTTCAGGAGGTTGAGTCCCGGTCGATCCAGCCTCCCGGCACCCTGGATGCGCCAGGGTTCGTCTTTCGACTCGTCACGATCCAGCACCTTCGCCCGCGCCTGCTCGCAGCTCTCGATGAACCAATCGTAGCGCCCCTTGTCCTTCAGGCCCGTCACGATCATCTCGGCCATCGGCAGAAGGTAGCGGACATCGTTGATCGCATACTCTTCCATCTTCGGCGAAAGCGGGCGCTTGCCCCAATCGGCCTTCTGCGAAGACTTCGACAGCTTGATGTCGAAGTAGTGCTCGACCAGGTTGCCCAGGCCGAACTTCCGGATGCCCAGCAGGCGGGCTCCGATCTGGGTGTCGTAGACCTTCTCGGGAATCACGCCGCACTCGCGGCGGAGCATGGTCATGTCGTAGTCCGCCCCGTGCATCCAGACGATGCGGCTGCCGAGATAGTCGTAGAACGCCCCGAGGTCGTCGATGGCCAGGGGGTCGATCAGAGTGGACTCGTCGCCCCACGCAAACTGAATCAGACACAGCGATTCCCGGTAGCGGTGAAGACTGTCCGCCTCGGTATCCACCGCACAAACCGATGCCCCCTTCGCCCGACTCAGCAACTCTCCAAGGGCCTCCGGCGTCTCAATCATGAAATCATTCCCAATCGCTTCCATCAAGTTATGGCTCCGAGCCCGGCGTCAGGAAGCCCGATGACGGGAGCAAGAGTATTCGAACGCAGATTTCACCGCCGACCCACTGCTGGCTCCACCCACCTGCCTACTCGGCCGGGGTGGTGTATCGCACCCGGAACAGCATGGTCGGCGGAAGCGGGTCGCTGCCGGTGTAGGTGGCGGACATGCTCACATCGTCCTCGTCGACGTCCCAGCGGGTCTCATCGATCGTATCCCAATCCGTTCCGTTCGTCGATGTCTCGAAGGAATACTCGACCGTGCGGGTTGATTGCGACTCAATACCACCAGGCTTGTCGTACCGGATCTGCGGCACGTCGTCGCCATCGGCCATGAGGGCCCCGGCACCAGGCGCAGCGGCAATCGGAGGTGGCGCGAAAGTGATGAAGAGCGGGCCGAGGTCGATCACGTTCGGATTCGTTCCACCCTCGAATTCATCGATGTTCACGATTCCGTCACCGTCCGGATCCGCGTTTTTCCCGGAAATCACATCATTGAAGGCATTGGCTCCGAAAAAGAGCTGACGCCATGACTGGTAGCTCTGCTCAAACTTGACCGGAATACGCAACTCCACCGACGAGACATCCCCGCCACTCGGAGGAGTGGAGACGTTGCGCTGGTAGAAGATGGCGATCTCGCCGTTTACCGAAAGCTTCGAGGTGGGATTCCCTCCAAGCCCGGGCGTCCCATAAAGCTGCCCGAAGACCAAAGGGAAGGTCGGTTGCTGCAGGTTGAGAACGAAACCGGATCCCGAGAGCGGGGGCCAGATCACCTCCCCGGCCTCGTCCAGAACACTGATTGCAAGCCGGTCATTGAAGGGATTGGCAAACAGCCCGGTAAGATTGTCCATGGTGAAATAGTTCACCAACACAGGATCGAGGACCAGCCGGCCATTGGACCACTTTTGCTCGGCGAACTGCTGGTTGGTCCCGACGAAGGTTTCGACTTTGCGAATCAACCAGTCAGGGCGCCGCAGACCGAGAGTAAGCGCGCCGTTGGGTACGGGCAGGTGGTTCAGTGAAACGGTCGTGGTCTGCGCGGGGTTGGTGGTGACCGGAAACTGAAGGCGATACGCATCGGAGGGGAGGATCTCCTTTTCCATGATCGCTCCGCCAAGGTTGCTGGTGTACTTCTTCGACCAGTGGTAGACCGAAAGTCCGTTCAGGAATCCGGATCCTGCCTGGGTCGTGACAAAGAACGATGTCGAGTAATTGAACAGCACCTGAGGTTTCGGCAGCGGACTCGGGGGTCCGGATGCGAGAATCACGGAGTTGCCTGCGAACGGAAGGACCAGAGTGGCCGGAGCGGAACCCTCGGGCCGCACGGGAAGACGGGAACCGTTGGCCAGGACCGTCCAGAAGACGTCCGGAGGAAACTGGTCACGGGGCGGGTTGTAGAACGGATCGAGGGCCCAATCCGTGCCAGCGGGAGTCAGACCCACCTGGCCCTGGTACTCCTGCTCCACCACGTCACGCCAGCCGTCCTGGTCGGTGTCCCACTCCTCAAAGAAGGGGATGATCTGGTCGCGCCAGATGCCGCCGATCGCGCCATCGGCCACCACGAACTCAACCTCTCCCGAAACGAAAGCCGCGGTCTGGGGACCGGTCTGGCGGATGACACGCTGGGTCCGGATGAAGCCACGCGGACCCGTGGATCCCTGGCTCACAGCCCATCGCAAGAACAGATCGGTAATCTCTTCAGGATCCGTCAACTGGGCTTGCGCCGTGTTGCTCGGAATCGATGCCGAAGCGAGAATCACCCCGACAATCGAAGACTTGAGAAATTTGGCGGAAACCGTCGATGTCCTTCCGTTCATGCGTAGAGGGACTACACCTTAGCGCAAGCCCTCCGGCAAGGGCAAACTCTGTCCGGCTCCATGGACACCCAAATCAGCGTAACCCCCTGAGCAGCAATTCGGTATTGTTCTGGGTGGTGCCCAGATTCTTCATCAGGGTCTCGATCGCCTCTCCGACCGGCAATCCCGCCAGCTGGCGCCTCAAATCCAGCACCTTCGGGAACTCGTCGGCATGGTAGAGGCGGTCGTCGTTGCGGGTTCCACTCTGGGGAATGTGGATGGCGGGGTAGATCCGCCGCTCGGCCAGTTCGCGGTCGAGCCGCACCTCCATGTTGCCGGTACCCTTGAACTCCTCGAAAATCACATCGTCCATGCGGCTCTCGGTCTCGACCAGGGCCGTTGCAAGGATCGTCAGGCTTCCGCCGTCCTCGACATTCCGGGCATTGCCGAAGAATTTCCGGGACTTCTGCAGGGCTGCGGGACTGATGCCGCCGGAACCGATCGGACCACCCTTGTTGGCCGAATTGTGGCCGCGGGCCAGACGGGTGAGGCTGTCGAGCAGCAACACCACGTCACGCCCCTGCTCCACGAGCCGTTGGGCGCGCTCGATGACGAGGTCCGCCACCTGAGCATGACGCTTCGGTGCCTCGTCGAAGGTCGAAGCATAGACCGTCGCGCCGACGGTCTCCTCGAAGTCCGTGACCTCCTCCGGGCGCTCGTCCAGCAGCACCACAATGAGTTCGACCTCCTTGTGATTCTCGTGGATCGCCTTGGCAATCTGCTTGAGGAGGATGGTCTTGCCGCCCCGCGGAGGAGCGACGATCAGCCCCCTCTGACCCTTGCCCAGCGGAGCGATCAAATCGATCGCCCGGGGACTGAGCCCGGCGGGTCCCTCCCCTTCCAGGATCAACCGTTCGTCGGGAAAAAGCGGCGTCAGCTTGTCGAAATCCTTGCCGGGTTCGAACTCCGACGCCGGAACTCCCTCGATCTCGAGGACCTCGACCGCGCTGAGAAACTTGTCCCGCTCCCGGGGCGAGCGCACCAGCACCTTGACCCGGTGGCCGGGCTTGATCCCGTAATCGCGCAGCAGGTTGCCGTTGATGTGGAGGTCGTCGGGCGAAGTCCGGAAGCTGCGGGCGGGATCGCGCAGCATCGCGTAGTTCTCCTTGGCCTGCTCGACCACCCCTTCGCCGATCAGCTCGGCCCCCTCGCGGGCGTGGAAGCTGAGGAGTTCGAAGATCAGCTGGGCCTTGGTCGGGGAGGCAGTCATCCGGCCGGGCACGGCTTCCGCCATGGCCTGAAGTTCTGCCAGCGACCTGGCCCGGAATTCGTTGATGTCGATGACCGAAGTCGGAGGGGCTTCCGCAGCCGGAGTATCGGGTGTTGGTTCGCTCATGTTCGAGTGGGTATGGAGAAATCGCCGGACCTGCGCTCGCAGGAGTTCCGGGGAGCCCTCGTTCCAGAAAACGACGTCCGCCCGGCGCATCTTGTCCGCCGTCGGCATCTGGGCATCCAGAATGGACCGGGCGAGGTCGTCGTCGAAGCCGTTCCGATCCCTGAGGCGCTTGAGCTGGGTATCCCGGCCGACAGCGATCAGAAGACTGGTTTCCTGGCCGAAATCGAAATCGTTTTCGAACAGGAGCGGAATGTCCGCAAGGAACAGCGACGCGCCGATCTTGCGCGCGCGGGCCAGGGATTCAAGACATTCCTCCCTCACTCGCGGATGGAGGATCCCCTCGAGGTCGCGGCGAGCGGCCTCATCACCGAAAACCCGCTCGCGCAACACCGGGCGGTCGATCCCGCCTCCAGGTGCCCGGCATTCCGCGCCGAAGCGCCCGACCACCGCCGCTTCGACCCCCGGGTCGGAGGCCAGCAGCCGGTGTACTGAGGCGTCGGCCTCGAACAGCACGAGGTCGGAACACAGCTCCCGGAAGATCGCGCACGCCGTGGATTTCCCACTCGCGACGCCACCAGTCAGGGCCATGACCCTCATACTCATGCCACGGAGTGAAACCGATCCGGCGTCGCGAGGGAAGTCCGGCGGTGGAGTGGCTCCTTGAAGGAGCCATTCCGGGGCGGGGCGGCTTGCAGCCGCTTGGTGCAGCCGGCATTGGTGGGGTGACCGCAAGCGAAGTATGGCCTTTCCCCGCGACCGGGAGGTCGCCCCGCCCCGGTACGGCGCTCCGGAAAGCGCCACTCCGGCTCAACCGGTCCGGTCGCTCTCGGAAGCCAGGCTCCGCACCTTTCGGCAGAATGCCGAAAGGTGCCGGCGGGACGCCGGCGCTCCCCATTCGACGAAAACGGGCGGAGGACCTGGTCCCCCGCCCGCTTGGGTCATGATCTGGCAGGCCGGATATCAGCGCGTCGGAAGCACGCCGACCGTATCGGGCAGGCCCGGGTCTCCAATCGGAGCGGTGGCCCCTCCACGATTCAACGGACGTCCGGTGGCATCGATGATCTCCGCGGTCACGAAGATGATCAGGTTGCTCTTGATCCGGTTCTCGGCCTTGGTCTGGAACAGACGGCCGAGGATCGGGATGTCACCGAGAATCGGCACCTTGTCCTCGACGTTCTGGACGTCCTCACGCATGAGGCCGCCGACGGCCACGGTGTAGCCATCGAAGATGGTCAGCGCGGTATTCACCCGGCGGGTCGAGAAGACGGGCATCTCGATCCGGTTGTCGGTGATCGTGACGGTGGTCGGGTTGCCAAGCGCATCCGAAGACGGCGACTGGATCGGGCTTCCGTAGTTGATGAAGCCCTCGAACTCGACGATTTCCGGCGCGAAGTTGAGGTCGATCACGAAGTCGTTGGCCCCGATGTTGGGAGCGATCTCCAGCGTGACACCGGTGTTCCGGGTCTCGAAGGCGGTCGGCGTGGCGGGCGTGACCGGGAAGATCGCAGGTCCCTGGCCGAGACCACCGATACCACCGGCGTTGCCACCGTTGTTGCCGACGCTGTTCGGGAGTTCCGGCGGCTCGTATTCGGTCGGGTAGATGAACTCGCGGATGATCTCGATGGTGGCCTTTTCACCCGAGCGTGCGGTCACGCTCGGAGCGGTCATCAGGTCGGTGCCCTTCTTCTGGGCGAGACCCCGCATGATCATCTGAACCTGTCCGTCCGTAAACAATCCGGTCAGCGACAGGATGCCCGGGGCCACGCTCGAATTCTGAGCGGCACGGGTGGGGTTGTTCAGAACCGCATCGATCGAGTTCCGCGCGAGGGCGGCGTCACCGGACCGGTTGCCGCCGGTGGCGATGTTCTCGACGTTCTGGCCCGAAGCGATCGGCACCCCGGGGATGGCGGTGAAGTTCACCGGGCTGATGAAGTCGGCATTGGTGCGGGGAACCCCGTTGCCAATGGTGCCGCCTCCGAGGAAGACACTGTTGGCCGAAAGACCAAAGGGCGAGATGATCCAGTCGAAGCCGAGCTCGTCGGTGTTTTCCTGGGATACCTCGACAAACTTGGTCGAGATCTTCACCTGCTTCGGCGCGTCGCCCACGGTGTTGTTCACGATCGTCTCGACGAGGTCGAGGTTGGTCGGCGTGTTGCGGACGAGAAGCGTGGAATTCGCGGCGAAGAACTGGGCGGAAGCGCCCTCCGGGAACTTGACACCGTTCGACTTGAGGGCCTCGGTGATGTTCTGCTTCGGCTTCAGCGAGCTGGGGCCACTGTCGGCCGCCGGGGCAAAGGGATCGAAGTCACCACCGCCCCCGGCCTCCTCACCTCCGCCCCCGATCCGGTTCACGAAGTCCGGCGGCACGTTGAAGGTGCGGGTGAAGAGATCCTCGTCGACGTCGCCGGCCGGCTTGATGGTCACGGCGAAGTCGTCGACCGACCAGCGCAGGCGGGTCGCCTCGCAAATGTAGTCGAGAGCCTCGGCCAGCGGCACGTTGCGCAGGCGGAGTTCGGAAATCCGCTCGGTTCCCGGGGCGGCACCACCGCCACCGCCGATATCGAGGCCGTTGTCGGCTCCGCCGCCGGCATTCGACGGCTTGCGGATGAAGAAGTTGATCCCCTTCTTGTCGGGGTCGAGCTCGAAGGTATCAAGTTCGATCGAGCGCACACGAAGGTAGTCGATGGCCTCTTCGACCGAGGTGTCCTCGAAGTCGATGACCGGAACCACGATATTGCGAAGCTTCTGGAGGATGTAGGTGGCCCCGGCGCTCTCGCGAACCTGGGAATCGATGATGCCACTTCCGGCCGGCGCTTCCGGCGGAATGGACATTTCCCATGCGGCATCGACCTGGGCCAGCAGCTCGGCACGTGTGGAATCGTAGGCGGCCTTGTAGTAGTCGCTGCGCGCGGCATCGACACGCTCCATGCCGCGGCGTGCGGCGGAGTTGTAGCGGTCGATGCGCAACACGTCCTGGTAGGCCTCGCGAGCCTCGTCGAACTGGCCGAGATCGTAGTAGCCTTGGGCCATGTAGAGCCCCTGCCGGACCTCCTCGATGTCCTTCGAGTGTTCGACGGTCAGGGCCGGGTTGGTGCGGATCGGATCGTCGAGCCAGTTGAGCCGCTGCTTGACCAGATGGTTATTTGGATCCTCTTCTAGGACATCTTCGAGCATCGTCCGCGCTTCGTCGTACTTGCCGAAGCGCCGATACTGATCCGCCACCGCGATTGCGGCATCACCACGCGACGCCTTGAGAAAATTGCGACGCTCCCTCAGCAGCGGGGCGTCCGGGAGCAGGTCGAGGGCCTGGGTGTAAAGATCGTAGGCCTCCTTGTATTCCTGCTTGGAATAGGCGAGGCGGGCCTCGTCGCGAAGACGGTCGGATTCATTGACGGCCTGCTGGCGGCGGACCATCTCGCGCTGGGCGAGGCCACTCTGGGCGTGGGCCGAGGTCATGATGACCGGCATCACCGTCGCGGCGGCCAGCAAGGTGGCCACGGTCGTGTGGGTCGGAAGCGTTGGCTTTTTATGCATATTTGCTGGGTGGTTCTGCCGGTCTGACCGGCCTTTGGAAAGCGAATTCTTCGAAGCTGTCACAAAGCCTTGGGATTGTATTTACAGGATAACTTCATCCTTTCGGAATCACCCGCGACCGGGTCTCGCCGTCGACCTCCCATTCGATCTCGATCTGTTCGGGAGTGACGTTTTTGAGGAGGTATTTCTTGTCATCGCCGTCCGGCGGCAGGGCGAAGCGGGTGTTTTCCTCGACCTTGAATTCCTTCCCTCCCATGCCGAGCGCGCGGAGTTCCAGCACGGCGGTGCGGTCGTAGTTGTAATACTGCGGCTTCACGGCGTTGGGAATGCGGTTGGGAACTTCATACCGCGTCCCCTTCTTGTTCTCCTTGAGGTCCTCGTACTTCCCGAACTGCTTTTTCTCGTTGATGTTCAGCCGCTCGTTGAAGACTTCGCGCTCCTCGATCTCGATGAACTTGAAGCGCCCCTTGAACGGCTCCTCCCCGAAGAAGACATCTCCCGGCTCAAGGCCATTGGCGAAAGGCACGCGGTTTTTCTCCCCGGTGGTGAGGTTCTCGAATTTCGGAATCCACTTGCCTCCCGCCTGGAACCCGAACTCGAGGAACCAGGTCACCGTTTCATCCTTCACGTAGGCCAGCTTGTCGGCGAGTTCCGGATGGCTCCCAGAATCATTCGGCAGGGTCTTGGCCGTGAACTCCTCGAGGTTGCTGAAGCCGTCCTCATCCGCATCGCGCTGGGGGGAATCGGCGTACACCGGAGAAATCTCGTACTTCAGCCACCATTCGTTCGGAATCGGCGGATGCACGTCGGGGCTCTGGAGCAGGTCGATGGGATCGTTCGGATTGTCCCGCTCGGCGAACAGCGGCACGCCGACAAAGAGGTTGACCTCGCGCTGGCCGGAATCCAAGCGGGTCGAGGGCACGGTGGCGGCCCGGATGGTGCGGTCGCTCTGGAGGGAGTTGATCGTCCCGGGAATCTGCTCGGCACCGGCGACGGAGACGTCGCCATCGCGCGGATTCGGCGCCGACTTGTTGAACGCATCTGCGGCGAACTGCGAATACCCGAGATAGGCCAGACCGGCCCCGGCCAGCAGGCCCACGCCCAGCAGGATCTTCTCGATGTTCTTGGGTGCTTTCGACATGGGAAACTTATTGGGGAAGCTCGCGGGGTTCGAGGAATTGGAGCACGTCGATCCGCAGGAAGACCTGGATCTTCTCGTCGCCGAGGACCTGCTTCAGGATCTCGCCGCTGTCGGTGGGAGCCGCCGGTTCGGGTGCGGGTGCCGGGGGAGCCGGGACCTCCTCGACGGGCAGGCCCTCTCCCTCACCCTCGCCCTCGGCCCCGCCATCCGCGGGATCCTCCGTTGAGTCGAGATCCTCGAGACCATCCTCCTCGGGAAAGACAAAGCCGCCGGGGTCTCCGAAAATGCTGCCCGGCCCACCCAGATCCGGTGTGGGGGTCACGACCCTTTCAAAACGGGCGTCCTGGGCATTCGGGGCACTGTCGCGCTCGTTCATGACCCGCATCGTCCTTACAACGTAATAGTATTTCCCGGTATCATCGAGCGAGGAGAGGAATTCCCGCAGGCTCGACTCCGGGCCGCGGAAGGTGATCTCGATCGGATGGGGCACGACTGCCGCCCCTTCCGGAACCTCGGGGACTCCGGCCCAGTAGATGTTTGTCAGGGCCGTAGGCGCCGCCTGCGCCAGCTTGGTGAGGAGATCCTCGAAGGCCCCGAGCTGGTAGCTGAGCACGCCGGTGTCCTTCTTCTGGGGCAGCGTGTCGGAAAACCGGCCGTGGCCGAGAAAGAACTGCTCCGGCACGGTGGTGCCGGATTTCTCGAACTCGGCGAGCACCCGCTTGCGGGCCGAAAGGAGCGAGTCGGTGAAGGCGCTCGGCTCGATGTTCTGCAGCTTCGTGGCGCGGCGTGGATCGAAGGCCTCCTGCAGCTTGGCCACCGATTCGGCATAGGCATCCACCGCCTGTTTCTTGGCAACCTGGTTGCCCTCGGTCGGCTTCGGATCGACGCGCATGAGCTGGCCGATCTTGCGGTCGGCGTTGTCGTAGTCCGACTTGGCCTCCTCGTACTTGCCCCCGCTCTTCATGCTCCAGAAGATCAGGCCACCGGTGACCACGGCGGTCACGGCTCCGAGCAGGATGGGAAACTTGTTTTCCTGAAAACTCATTCTTTGCTGGGGTTTAGCGGGGGCGGACCTCCCGGCTGAGGGGCAGGATCAACTCGAAATAGGCGGCATACTCCCCCTCCTTCGGCGCCGCGTCGATCTTGGGAACCAACTGGCTGTTCTCCAGTTCGACATCCTTGCCGTCGCGCTTGACGCTGAACTTGAAGTGGCTGCCGCCCTCCTTGGCGTTCTCCTGCAGCCGGGCCAGCAGGTCGTAAACGACGTTCTGCCCCTTGGTGTTGCTCTTGCTGTTGAGCCAGAAGCCCTTGAGGCGCAGGGCATTGACCGACGCGGCGACCTTGCGGTCCGGATCGCGCGGACGCGTGCCCTTGATCGTGATGGTCACGTTCTCCAGGCCCTCACCCCCGTAGGCGGTGCGGCCGAAGTCCTTCTTGACCACCGACTTCGGCGTCTCGAGCGGCTTCTCGGCAAAGGGCTGATAGGCGGCCACCGGATCCATGTCGGTGATCCAGACGAACTCGCTGGCGAAGGCATTCGACAGCTCGTCAAAGGCATCCAGCCAGAAGGTCCGCGAGCGCTCGGCACCGACGTAGATCGAGGCCACGTTCTCGAGCTTCTGCTGCTTCTTGACCTGGCGGTCGATCGCCTGCGCGGGTTGCTGCAGTTCATCGGCGATGCGGGCGAGCTTGTCGGCCTCCTCGCGTGCCTTGTTCGCCGCCTGCCACTTGAAGACGCCTCCAACCAGCGCACCGAGCATGAGCAGCGCGGCCGCCGCGATGAACAGGGGCTTGCGTTTCTCGGCGGCGCGGGCCTCGCCGACCTTCGCCGGCACGAGGTCGATGTTGAGCCGGGAGCGACCGCTGCCGCGGAGACCGAGACCGATCAGCTCGCCCATCGTGTGGGCCTCCTTGGAAAGGCGTTCGGTGTCGACCTCCGACCCGACCGTGATCGCCGGCAGCGGATTGAAGTAGTCGACCGGAAGGCGCAGCTTCTCTTCGAAGAACTCCTTGGCGTAGGGAAGATTGGCCCCGCCACCGGCAAGGAAGACACGCTTGGGCGCGCTGCCGCCGTGCTGGCTGCGGTAGTAGTTGGTGGTGCGCGGGATCTCCGTCGCCAGCCGGGTCATCGCATTGCGGATGCACATGGCCAGGGCGGCCGTCGCCTCATCGAGTTGCTCGGTGTGGCCACCACCCAGCGCCACCAGGCCACCGTGGGTCTTGTGGGCCTCCGCCTCGACGAAGGGCACGTCGAACTCCTTGGCAATCGCCGTGGAGACCGCCGCCCCGCCGACATTCGCGCTGCGGGTGAAGAAACGGTTTCCTTCGATGTAGAGCAGGTCGCTGGTCTTGGCTCCCACATCGATCAGCAGCACGGGCTCGTCGATGTCGGGATAGGCGGCCCGGAAGGCGTTGTAGAGGGCCATCGGCGAGACATCCACCTCGGCGGTGCCGAGCCCGGCATCATCGACCCCTTCGTTGATTTCCTCGAGCGCCTCCCCCTTGATCGCGACGATCACGACCTCCTTCTCGCCACCGGATTCGAGAATCTCATAGTCCCAGACCACTTCTTCCAGCGGGAAGGGCACGTGCTGCTGCGCCTCGAAGGTGACGAGCTGCTCGATGTTGTCATCGTCGAGCGGCGGAAGCTTGACGAAGCGGATGAAGACCGACTGTCCGGAAATCGCGTAGCGGGCCTTGCCCTTGAGCCCGAGACGACCGACCAGCTCGGAAATCGCCGCGCGGATCTGGGCCGGACGCGCGGCGTCGGTGGCCGGATCGGCGAGAATTTTCTCGTCGTCGTAGGCCTTCAGCACGAGTTCGCCGGACTTCGATGTCTCGAAAACGGCGGCTGCGACCCGCTGGGTTCCGATGTTGAGGGTGATGGTGGACGATTGGTCAGCCATGAGAGGAAGGTCAGAGATGCGGGGAAACGATCAGCAGGGAATCTTCAGCGCTCCTCCTCAATCTCGGCGTAGCGATCCCACCAGTACATCTTGAAAGGGGTCTCCGCCTTGCTGAGCAGCGGGAAGCGGTCGCCGCGACCGAGGTTCGGCGAGTTCCACCAGCCGCTTTTCATCTTCGAGGTTTCCTCGCCGACCTTCACGCCATTGACGAGCACCTCGAGCGCCACGACCTCCACCGAGCTCTTGCCGGCGCGGTCGTTGCCGGTCAGCCGCTTGAGGGTGTTCGGCGAGAGATAGACCGAGGTGAAGACCTCCTCGTCGACCGGAATGTTCAGGTGCGTGATGTCCTTGGTCAGCAGCATCACCCGGCCGGAAGCCTTCTCCTTCACCGCCACGTACCACTTCACCACGATCTTGTCGACGAAGCCGGTGGCCTCCTGCTCGCGGTTCATCGCCGGGACGGTGAGACCCGCCTCGACCTCAAGCCAGTCCTTGGGCTTGAAGCTCTTGTTCTTGGTTCCGCCGAGGTCCGGCGAGGGCAGCTCGTCGAACTCAAGCGAGCCGATATCCACGCGGCCTTGGGCCATCAACTGGGGTGAGAGCGAGAAGGCCAGCGCGACACCCAGCGCCGGGACGACGCTTCGCAGGAAAGAAGATCTCGTTTTCATAGGGGTTTTGCTCCCCGAGAACTAGTCGCCACGCCCGGGCATTGGCGAGAGAAAAGCTCGTAATTGTCACAAAAAACGCGCTTCGTATTTACAAAGAAACCCCTCGATCAAGACGCTGCGATTGACATGCACGAGGGCTCGCGCTTTCGCTTGCGCCAATGGCACATCCCCTCCTCGATCCGGGCCAGCCGAAGGTTGTCGGCAGCATCGGCACCGCCGCAGTGCTCGCCGGGGTCGATGAGGCGGAGATCCGGAAGGCCTGCCACATCGTGGAAATCCGGCTCGACCTGCTGGATGATGACACCGTCGAGGCAAAGCCCTGGCGCCGCTTCGGCGACCTGCCGCTGCTCTTCACGGCGCGATGCGAGGCGGAGGGAGGAGCCCCGGGGCTGGATGCCGACGAACGCCTGCGCCGGCTGCGAACGAGCCTTGACGATGCGGCCATCGTGGACGTCGAGCTCGCCTCGGCCGACGCCATGCGGGCGCTGATCGGCGAACTGGCGGAGCGCGACATCCCGTGGCTGGCCTCCTGCCACGACTTCAGCGGCACCCCCGCCATCGATGAACTCGAGGCGCGCCGTCAGGCGGCCCGCCAGCTCGGCGCTTCCGGCTTCAAGGCCGCCGTCGATCTCGGCTGGGAACCCGGTCGACTCGGACCCCTGGCCCTGTTCCTCGGCCACGGCGACGGCTTCCCGGTCTCCCTCATGGGGATGGGACCGCTGGCCCCCGCCTCGCGACTGCTCTTCGCCCAGTTGGGATCGGTGCTCAACTACGGCTACCTCGGCGACACCCCGACCGCCCCCGGCCAGTGGAGCGCCTTCCAGCTTCGTCAGGCGATCGAGTCGGTCGAAAAGGAGCGATAGGACCGCCGATCTCCGAATCGGCAATCTTCCCGAGTTGCCGGGTGCCGATTCGGAAATCGGCGGTCCTCTTCCTTCATCCGATGACCTCGCGCTTCGCCTCGGGCAGGGCCTGGAGGAAGAGCCCGCCGTAGCGCTTGCTCAGGACGCGCTTGTCGAGCAGGCAGATCATGCCCGAGTCCGATGCGGTACGAATCAGGCGACCGACACCCTGGCGCAGCTTGAGGATCGCCTCGGGCACCGAGTATTCCATGAAGGGATTGCCGCCCCCCTCCTCGATCGCCTCGAGCCGCGACTGGGTGAGCGGATGGTCCGGCACCGCGAAGGGCAGGCGGGTCACCACCACGTTCGACAGCGCCTCGCCGGGCACATCCACCCCGGTCCAGAAGCTGTCGGTGCCGAAGAGCACGCTGTCCACGTCGCCGCGGAATTCCTCGATCATCCGGTGGCGTGGCATGCCCTCACCCTGGACCAGAAGCCTCCAGCCGTTCCGTTCGAAGGAATCCCGGAGTTCCCGCGCCGCCTCGCGCATCACCCGGTAGCTCGTGAAGAGCACGAAGGCCCGCCCCCTGCTGGCCTCCACCGCCTCGCCGATGCATTTCACCAGCGCCCGGTCGTAGCCGGCGGCATTCGGCTCGGGCATCGACTTCCAGATCTTCACCACCATCTGCCGGCGGTAGTCGAAGGGACTGCCGATCACCCGGGCTTCGACCTCCTCGCCGCCGATCCGGCCGCGGAACCAGCTCAGGTCGGGATCGCCCACGCCGAGCGTGGCGCTGGCCATCACGCAGGTCTTGTCCTCGCCGAAAAGCAGCGGACGCAGCTTGTCGGCCACCCGCACCGGCGCCGCATGCAGCGAGAACTGCGTCTCGTCGCGGCCCGCCTTCTGCACCCAGTGGACGCTGTCCTCCGAGCTCTGCTCGAGGAAGGCCTGGATGCCGCCGTGGAACTCGCGCAGGCGCCGCGAGGCATCCTGCAGCTCGGCGCGGCTGGTCTCGTGATCCACGTCCTCGGCGATCGCGTCGATCTCCTGCCACAGCCGCCGCAGCGGCCCGCCCGCGGTGTTCGGGACCAGGTCGGGTTCGCGCACCCGCCATTCCTTCGACCAGTCGCCGAACGACGCCGCCCCCCCGATCGCCTCGAAAAAACGCTCGCTCGCCACCCGGGCCTCCTCCACCGCCCGCAGCACCGAGGCCCTGCCATGACTCTTGAGGATCCCTTTTCTACGACGACCATCGTACAATCGCTGGAGGTCGAAGCGCAGGCCGGCCTGGCTGACCCTGAGGCCGAGCTGCACCGCGGCGACCTGCTCGACGGTGTGGGCCTCGTCGAGCACCACAAAGTCGTCGGGGAAAAGAAATCCCTCGGCCCGGCCGTCCTCCGACCACTCACCGGTGTCGATCAGCGCGAAGAAAAGCGTGTGGTTGACCACCAGCACCCGGGCTTCCGCCGCCCGCTTGCGGGTCTCCTGGAAGAAGCAGTTGCCGCGGGGGCCGCAGTGGCGGGCGGTGCAGATGTGGGCCTCCGAGCAGACCTGCGACCAGACCTTCATCGACGGCTGGAAGTCGAGATCGCTCAGCGTGCCGTCGCGGGTGCCCTCCGCCCATTTCGCGATCGCCTCGAGCTCCTCGTTCTCGCTGGAGGTGAAGAGGTCGCCGGTCTGCTGGCGGGCGCGGCTCAGCCGGGCCGGACACAGGTAGTTGTGGCGCCCCTTGAGCAGCACCGCCGGCAGGTCCTCGCCGAGCAGGCGGCGGACGATGGGGATGTCCTTGTGGACGAGCTGCTCCTGGAGATTGATCGTGTGGGTCGAGACGATCGCCTTGCGCCCGCTTTCCAGGGAGTAGCGGGCGGCGGGCAGCAGGTAGGCGAGCGACTTGCCGACGCCGGTGCCGGCCTCGACGACCAGCGACCGGCGCTCCTGCAGCGCCTCGGCGACCGCAACCGCCATCTCGGTCTGCTCCGGACGGAATTCGAAGTCCTTTGATCGCGCCAGCAGGCCGCCCGGCGAAAAGGCCTCGCCGATTTCACGGGCGAAACCCTCCGGAACCCCCTGCTCTCCCGCCAGACCGATCATGCTCGCCGCATTTCGCGCATCCCCCGCCCGACTTCCAAGCGCGAAGTGGCGGGTCGTCGTTTTGGTGCCCGCAATCCCCATTCGGCACTTGGCACCCGCGGCCCCGCGCACCCATTCTCCGGCGGTCAACATGCGGCGGTTCCTGATTCCCCTCCTGCTTTGCGGTCTCGGACTGGCGATTGCCTCCCGTCTGATGCCCATCGAGCAGGCCAAGGTCGCCGAGCGCATCGCCAGCTTCCCCAATGCCGACATCGCCACCGAGCGCCTGCGCCCGCTGGTCGTCGGCGGGCTCTGCCTGCTGCCCGCCCTCGGAGCCTTGCTCTACTGCTTCGGCGGGACGATCGCCCGCTACGTCTCGCGCCAGTTCCTGGCCCTGTTTGCGATCACCTTCGGAGCCCTGGCGGTCGTCTGGCTGCTCATGGATGTCGAGGACAACCTCCAGGAGCTGAAGGCCAGCGGCGACCTCGCAGGCACCGCCCTGCAGCTCTACATCGCGCGCCTGCCGGAACTCACCGTCACCCTGCTGCCCTACGCCCTGATGCTGTCGCTGCTGTTCTGCCTCGGCCGTCTCTCGGGTTCGCGTGAAATCGTCGCGATGCTGCAGACGGGCCGCGGCATCGGGCGCATCACCCAGCCCTTCCTGATCGCCGGGCTGCTGGCCGGAGCCCTCAGTGCCGGACTCAACTTCCACTGGGCGCCGCAGTCGAATGCCCGGGAAAAGAAGATCCTCGATGCCGCCCGGGGGCTGGATGAGGTGGCTGCCGAATTCGTCCAGTTCCGCAACCCGCGGGAACGACGGCTGTGGATGGTCGGGAGCTTCCCCCCGAACTACCAGAAGGGCGCCCCACTGCAGCGCGTGCGGATCATTGGCGAGACCGGTCAGGGCAAGCTGAAATCCGTCCTCGTCGCCCGCTCCGCCTCATGGTCGCCGAAAGACGGCTCGTGGCGTTTCGAGGATGCCACCCTGCGCCACATCAAGGCCGGCGAACCCCCACTCTACGAACCCGACCTGCCCAACCCCTACATCGTCCGCACCTGGCGGGAAACCCCCGCCGAGATCATCCGCCCGGGTCTTCCGACCAACCAGCTCGGCGTCCCGGAACTCGTCGGCTGGCTGCGCAGCCCGCGCGCCAACGACCCGCGGGGCGAGGCGGCCCACCTGACCCAGTGGCACCATCGTTTTGCCCAGCCCTTCAACTGCGTGATCGTGGTCCTGCTGGCCACCCCGCTCGGCATCTTCTTTTCCCGCCGCGGCACCTCGGGCGGCCTGGCGCTCGCGGTCTTCCTCTGCGCCGGCCTGCTCTTCGTCACCACCATCTGCCTCAGCCTCGGCGACTCGGGACACCTGCGGCCCATGCTCGCCGCCTGGCTGCCGAACCTGATCTTCGGCGTCCTCGCCCTCTACCTGTTCCGGCGGCGGCTCACCGGACGCCCGATCTATCAGGTCATCCGCCGCATGATCCCCAACGAGGCGTGATCCAAGTTCAGAGTTCAGAGTTCAGAGTTCAGCATTTCAGCGTTTCAGCTTTTCAGCTTTTCAGCTTTTCAGAGTTTCAGCTTTTACACCCCATGGCCCTACAAGAATCCTGGCACATCCGTTCACGCGCCCGCCAGTGCGCGATCACCGAGAAGCCCTTCGAGGAAGGACAACAGATCGTCACGGCCCTGTTTCCCGACCCGGAATCGAGTGGCTACCTGAGGAGGGACTTTTCGCTCGAGGCCTGGGAGGCCCGCGGCGAAGAGGACGAATCCGCGTTCTCCTTTTGGCGCAGCACCTACGAGCCACCCGCGCAGGACGAAAAAGTGGATCCGATGGAAAAGGAGGACCCGGAAACCCTGCTCCGCCGCCTGGTCGATGAAGACGAGGAACACACCGAGAACGTCCGCTACATCCTCGCGGTGATGCTCGAGCGGAAGAAGCTTCTCCGCGAGACCGATGCCCAGACGATTCCGACCGGAACCCTTCGCGTGTACGAACACCGGAAGACCGGCGACGCCTTCCTCATCCGCGATCCGAACATTCCGCTCGATGAGGTCGAAAGTGTTCAGGAGGAAGTCATCCTCCTGCTGGAGCACGGCGGCAGAATCCCGGAACCCGAGGCGGAGGCCGAAGGGGAAGAAGAAGACCCCGGAGAAGCGGATTCACCCGAGGAGGAGACGGATGCCGGACCGCAGGACGGCGACGACAGCGAGGAAGAAGAAGAGGACGAGAAACGCGACTGAGTCAGCCTCCGACGGTGGGCTTGGCCATGGCCTTGAAGGTGTCCTCGATCATCGGCACGCCCTGATACTTTTCCGCAAGTGCTTCGGCCTTGCGGGTCACCTTGGGATCGGCGTGCCCCATCTTCGATCCCCCACCTTCGCCGAACTCGGCGAACTCATCCTCCGAGAACTCGTCGATCGCCAGCAGACCCTCATGGTAGCGGACGTTGTCCGGTTCGGCACCCAGTTCGCCCAGCAGGGCATCCACGACACCGAGATTGGCTCCTGAAATCGCATAGTCGTCCTTGAGCACACGCGCCATCGAATAGGCCCGGTGCGGCTCCTTCCCCGCGAGGTCGCGGATCATGGCGATCACCGCCGCCTCGAAATCCAGCGCCTCCTCCGCGTGGTCGCGCCGCTCCTCCTCGAGAAAGCGGGCGTTGAGCCAGATCATCCCGTCCACCCGCATCGACTGGGGACCTCCGTCATGCCCGCCCGGGTGCATCCGGTGCACCGCGTCCTTGCCGAATTTCTTCCCGATGTGGGCCGAGAGGTAGCGGTTGAAGTCGCTCCCACCACTAAGGACGTAGTAGTGTCCCTTCGGTGGATCGCAGCCCTGCGGGATGTAGCCGATGTTCGGCATACCGCCGGCCCCCTTCAGTTCGTCGACATTGAACATCGACATCGCACCCCCACCCGAATTTCCGGTGAAATAGAGCCGGTCCCCGTCCACCGGCAGGGTCTCGAGGATGTGATCCACGCAGGCCTTGCTGACCCGCTTGTTGTGCTCCACCGACTCGCCGTTCTTCGACTCGACGCTGATCGCCGTCACCCATCCGCAGACCTCCGCTCCCTCCCGGATCCCCTGGAGCTGGCGCGGGCTGCCGCCTCCCGCATCGGTGTAGAAGAGCAGCGGGGCCTTGCGCTCCGCCTTCAGCGACTTGGGCAGGTAGAGGTAGTAGGTCGCCCCGTCGCCGGCATCGACCGGCCCGACCACCTCGCCCTGTTCGAAGGGGAGGCCCTCGGCGGCGGCGGCCCCGCTTGCCGTGGCATTTCCTCCCGCCTCGATCCCGAAGTGCTCGTGCAGCAACTTCCGGTCGCCTTCAACGAAAAGGGAGAGCGGCACCTTGACCTCCGGACCGTCGGCGCGCTTGAGCACGGCCTTGTCGCCCTCGATTCGCAGCACGCTGCCTTCCACGGTCTTGCCGTTCGTCGCCGTCCACTCGCGCGACTCCGTCGGCCCGGCCGCGAGCACCCCGGTCAAGGCCAGGACAAGGATCCAGATTTTCATCAGTGGACAGTCAAGCAGACCCCTGCCCGGGAGCAAAGCCCCACCTTCGTCACCTGCCCGGAAAACCCGCTACTTCGGCACTTTCACTCCGGCCATCGAGCAAACCTTGCGGAAGTGCTTGGACTCGACCGGCGTGATCGAGAGCCGCGTGCCGCGCTGGGTCACCATCATTCCCTCGAGCGCCTTCTCGGCCTTGAGTGCCTCCAGGGTCACCATTTCAGGAAACTCCAGCACGAACTCGAAGTCGCGCAGCAGCCAGCGTGGCTCGTCGGGATTCGACTTCGGATCGAAGTACTTCGACTGCGCATCGAACTGGGTCGGGTCGGGATAGGCGTCGCTGCACACCCTGGCCAGGCCCACCGCCCCGGGCGGTTTGGCATTCGAGTGGTAGAAGATCGCCAGGTCGCCGATCTCCATGCCATCGCGCATGAAATTCCGCGCCTGATAGTTGCGGATGCCGTCCCACGGTTCCCGCTTCGCTTTCCTGAGGTCGGAGATTCCAAACACATCGGGCTCCGACTTGATCAACCAGTACTTCACGGCGCGACCGTATCAGCGGGACCCGGCCACGCAAGCCGCCCTCGACTCATCGCTGGAAATCTCCGGTGCAAGGGGCCATGCTTCCCGCTGGATGACTTACGAGATCAAGCGCGATGCGATGATCCGCGACCAGATCCAGGCGCGCGGGATCCACGACGAGCGGGTGATCGATGCGATGCGCACCATTCCCCGCGAGTGCTTCGTGCCCGAGGAAAGCCGCGCCCTCGCCTACGAGGACCATCCGCTTCCCATCGGCAACGGACAGACCATCTCGCAGCCCTACATCGTCGCCTACATGACCCAACTGCTGCGGCTGCCGCCCGATGCCACCGTGCTGGAGATCGGCGCCGGCAGCGGTTACCAGGCCGCGGTCCTCGGCCGCATCGCAAAACACGTCTGCGCCCTCGAACGGGACGCGGAACTGGTTGAAAGAGCCGGGAAAACACTGGAACAGCTCGGTTTCACCCGAATCGACCTGCGTGAGGGCGACGGCTTCGACGGCTGGCCGGAACCGGACGTCCGCTTCGACGGTATCCTGGTCTCCTGCGCTCCCGACCACCTGCCGCAACGACCGGTCGAATCGCTGAGACCCGGGGGACGGATGGTGGTGCCGATCGGTGGGGAAAACACCATTCAGCAACTCACCCTCGTCACGCGGGATGCCGATGGCACGATTCGATCCGAAGAGGTTGCGCCGGTGCGCTTTGTCCCGATGACCTGACGCGGCCTCACCTCCCCCGCCACACCTTGCCGACGAACTTCTCCATCGCGGGAAGATGAGCGTCGATCTCCTCCACCAACCGGAACTGGGTTCGGCAGCGGTCGAGGTTGTGGTCCGGGCGCCTGGTCTTGAAATAGACGTCCCCTTCGAGGTGATCGGTCAGGAAGCGGATGCCGATCTCCAGGGTGATCAGCTTGGCCGAGAAGGCCAGCAGGGCCGCCTCTTCCTCGCGCAGGAAATCCTTCGCGCTTTCCAGGTAGCCCTCCACCAGCGCCTCGAACATCGGCATGCGCAGCGCCACCTTGGAAAGATCCCGCTCGTCCTCGGCCGCCGGACTCACCGCCGTGCGCACCAGGTCGCCGAAATCGTAGAGGACCGAACCCGGCATCACCGTGTCGAGATCGATCACACAGACCGCCTCGTCGGTCTCCTCGTCGATCATCACGTTGTTGATCTTCGTGTCGTTGTGGGTGATCCGCTGGGGAATCTCGCCCGACGCCAGCCCGTCGAGGACCCGGCCCACATCCGCCTCGTGGGACCTCACGAACTCAAGTTCCGCGGCCACCGAACCGGCCCGGCCGGATGGGTCGGCCTCGGCCACCTCCATCAGCCGCTGGTAGCGTCTCCGGGTGTCGTGGAAGGCCGGGATGGTCTCCTCGAGTTCGTCCGGCGGCAGGTCGCTCACCAGATCCTGAAACGAACCGAAGGCCCGCGCCGCCTGAAAGGCCTGCCGGGTGTTCTCGACGATGTCGTAGGTGTGGCAGCCCTCGATGCAGTTGTAGCAGCGCCAGACCCCGCCGCCCGGCCCGCTCACCCAGAAACGCCCGCCCCGGCCCGGATACAGGTTCAAGGTCTGTCCCCCGAGATCCTTCTTCACCCGCAGCACCTTCCAGTTGATGTGGCGGGTCACGCACTCGACGTTGCGCATCACCGCCAGCGGATCCTTGAAGACCTTTTCGTTGATCCGCTGGAGGATGTAGCGGTGCCGGGAGCCGTCCGCCGCTTCGAAGGTCGCGCGGTAGGTCGAATTGATGTGCCCGCTCTGGATCTCCTCGCCGGCGACGAACTCGCCCTCGATGGCGAACTGGTTCGAAATCCGGGTGATCAGGTCGAGCACCTCGGCATCGACCTGGCTGACGGGAGACGGAGAAGGAGACATGGGCGTCGGGGAAAGCGGGTGGCCTACCAGACCGGTCGCCCGGCGACAAATCCGAATTTCGCTTGGCCTGCCCAGGGTTGATCAAGCTCGGGAGGAATGGGTTGCTTGATGAAGAGGATGCAAAGGATGAACATGATGAGATGGAAAAATCTGAAGCTCCGACGGCGCGCAGATCCTCCGACGAGACGCCGGCACCCGGATAATCATCTCATTCATCCTCTCCATCAGGTCCATCATGCTCCCCAATTCCCAGCAATCCGCCTGATTCTCTCCCTGACTTGATCGCCCCTGATGGTCTGCCGGCACCCGCGTCCCACTCCAGGCCCGGGTTCGTTCTTGATCCGGACCCGCGCACCCGCGAGACCCGGGGGCATGCGGCCGGCGCGTCCCTTCAGTTTTCCGGGCATCGATCAGGATGTCGCCCGGCTCGGCCGGCTGCTGAACCTCGGCCTGAAGGCCGCCGCCTGGGCACCGACGGCACCACCGGCCGTGCTCAACCTCGCCTGCGGCAGGGCCGACGAAACCGGGGTGCTGGTCGAGACCCTCGCCCCCCGCGGCGCTCCGCTTTTCCTGCTGGGGATCGACCTGCGGGCGGCCGAGATCGAGGAAGCCCGCGCCCGCTGGGTGCCGGCCCGCGGCCCGGGACAGGATCTCGCTTTCCGCAGCGGCGACGCCTCGCGGGTCGATCGAATGCGGCAACTTCCCCGCTTCGACTTCGTCTTCATCCGCCACCAGAACTTCTGGCACGATCCCGAGGTCTGGACCCGGCTGTACCGCCACGCCCTCGGCGCGCTGAAGCCGGACGGTTGTCTCGCGATCACTTCCTACTTCGACCGCGAGCACGAACTGGCGGGCGCCTGCCTCCGGCAACTCGGCGCCACTCCGGTGGCCGACCTCCCCCACCCCGCGTCCCGGCGACTCAACGACGCCCCTGGCAAATCCGTCGACCGGCACCTCGCGATCTTCCGTCACTCCCCGTAGAGCCGATCGACCATCGCCGTGCTCTTGCGGCCCGGCAGGACGCTCAGCTCCATCTGGTTCATGGTGTAGGCGAAGCTGATGCCGTTCTCCGGATCCCCGAAAGCATGGCTGCCGCCGGCCCCCGGGTGACCGAAGGCTCCCAGTTCAGGACCGTAGAGGCCGCGGACTTTCCGCCCGCCATCATCCAGCGGGTCCATCTGGCAGCCGGCGGAAAAGGCGGTTGGCTGCATCAGCACCCGGTCCTCACCCTGGATTCGACGCGTGCCGAGCGCCGTGATCACCCGCTCACTGAACGGCCCCGGCAGCGCACCGATCGCGACCTGATAGAACTTCGCCAGCGCACTGGCGGTGCCCACGCCTCCCTTCGCCGGAAACCCCGCCTGCCACGCCTTCGGGTCGTTCATCTCGCGGACCGAGCGAAACCCCGTCGGCGACCGGAAGGCCCGGAACGACAGGCTGCCTTCGCGGGCGAACTCCTTGTAGAAAACCGACTCCGTTCCGCCCACCTTGGCCCGTCCCGGATGCAGTTCCGCCACGCGGAAATACTCGCTCTTGGGCAGCCCGATCCAGAACTCCAGCCCGAGGGGCGCGGCGACCCGTTCATTCCAGAATCGACCCAGCGGCATGCCGGTCAGGCGACGCACCGGCTCATCGACCAGCGTCCCGAAAGTCCGTGGATGATAGCCGTGTCCTTCACCCGGCAACCATGCCGGTTGCTGCGCCTCGATCGCCCCGACGATCGCCGCGTGATCCCACGCATCCGCCGGGCGGTCCAACGCGGCCAGACCACACTGGTGCGAGAGCAGCTCGCCGAAGTTCGCCTTCACCGGGAACTCCGCCCAGACTTCTCGGACCGGGGTCTCGACCCCCAGCCCGTGCTCGTCGAGCGCCAGCAGCAGCGCCGCCGCCGAGGGCCCCTTGGTCGCCGAGTAAACCGGCACCAGGGTGTCCGCGATCCACGGCCGGCGATGGTCGCGCTCGCACCAGCCGCGGCCTTCGTTGAGCAACTCGGTCCCACGCCACCACACGCTGACCGAGGCTCCGAGCTCGCCGTTGTCCCGGAAATTTTCGTGAAACTGCTCCAGCACGTCCCCCAGTGCCGCCGGCGATACTCCCATGCGCGGACCCTCCACCGTCGCGATGCGCTTGCCAACCGCGAATCACTGCGGCTTCCAGACTTCCCCGAGAGTCGCCAGATCGTCGTCGTGGCAGGCGCGCCACCGCAGCGACTCATCCATTGAAATCGCCCGTTTGAGGTGGGAGCGGGCCTGCTTGGACTCCCCGAGCACCGCGTGGTAGCAGGCAATGTTGTAGTGGAAGAGCGGATCCTCGATCAGGCTGGACGGCCCGGTCATGAGCCAATTGCGGGCGGCCGCCGTGTCGCCCGTTTCATGCAGGCAGTAGGCTGCCTGAATGAAAAACTGCGGCTCCTTGGGTTCGCGCAGGCAAAGCAGGCGGCCGGTGTCGGCCCCGGCATTCCACCGCTCGGCCTTCATCTGGGCCGCCAGCTTCAGCTCCAGCGCCTGGCGCCGCATCCGGTCGCGGGCACTCAGCGACTCCAGCTCCTGTAGAGCCTCCTCCGGAAGCCCGAGTTCGAGCCATCCAAGCGCGATTTGAAGCACGGGAGCCAGTTCCATCGGCAGGACGCTAGCACTCGTCGTGCCGCCGGGGCAATACCCCGGTCAGCGGACCGGCACGCGGGCCTCGACGAGTCGTTCGCGTTTGCCGGACCGACGGCCCACCTCCTCGCTCACCCGCTTGAGCATGGCGATCAGGTAGGCGTTGAGGAAATACTCCTTGAGCAGGAGTTCGCGGGTTTCACCGTTCTTCGTCTTTGTGGCTACCTTCATGATGATGGGAGGGGTTGATGCCCGGGAAATTCCGAACACTTGCAACATATCCGGCCCGGAGGGCGATCAAGCGATTTCGGCTCCGATCAACCGATTCGGAACTTGGAACTTCCCGCCGACCGCTTACACCAGAAGTCCGTGCCGCAGATTCCCCGAGAAACCGTCGAACAGGTGCTGGCCGCCACCGACATCGTGGACCTGATCGGCCAGTACCTCCCGGTCAAGCGGGCGGGCACGCGCTTCCAGGCCCTGTGCCCGTTTCACAACGAGAAGACCCCGTCCTTCTCCATCGATCCGGTCCGCCAGTTCTTCCACTGCTTCGGCTGCAAGAAGAGCGGTGATGCGATCAGCTTCGTCCGCGAATACGAGGGCCTGCCCTTCGCCGATGCGGTGCGGAAACTCGGCGAGCGTGCCGGGATCACCATCGTCGAGCAGGAACTCGACCCGCGCGAGGAAGCCGAGCGCCGCCGCCGCGGCCAGTTGCTCGACCTCCATCGCAAGATCACCGCCTACTACCAGAAGCTGCTGCTCGAGGCCCCCGAAGCCGAGCACGCCCGCGAGTATCTGAAAGGCCGCGGCTTTTCCCGCGAAACGGTTGAGAAATGGCGCATCGGCTGGGCACCACCGAAGCCGATGTTCATCCAGTGGGCCAGGCAGGAAGGCCTGCGCGGCCGCGACCTGGCGGATGCCGGCATCGTCAAGAAGACCGAGCGCGGCCTCTACTTCTACTTCCGCGACCGCCTGATGTTCCCCATCGCCAACGACTACGGCGACGTTATCGGGTTCTCGGGCCGTCAACTCGAGGACAACCCGCGAGAAGGCAAGTACGTCAACACGCCGGAAACGCAGCTGTTCAAGAAGTCCAACGTCCTCTTCGGCCTCGACAAGGCGCGCAAGGGGATCCTCGAACAGAAATCGGTTTTGATCTGCGAGGGCCAGATCGACGCCATCGTCTGCCACGAGCAGGGCATCCCCCACGCCATCGCCCCGCTCGGCACCGCCTTTCCCGCCCAGCACGCCCGCACGCTGCGGCGCTACACCAAGACCGCGGTGCTGTGCTATGACTCCGACACCGCCGGCAACAAGGCGGTCGAAAGCGCCTTCATGACCCTCGCCGCCGACGGCATCGCGGTGAAGGTCGTGGCGATGCCGCCGGACGAGGATCCGGATTCGTTCATCAAGGCCAACGGCGTGGATGCCTTTCGCCAACTCCTCGACCAGGCCGGCAGCTTCTTCGATTTCCGCGTGCGCCTCGCCGGCGACCTTTCCGACCCCCTCAAGCGCTCGACCTTCATCGATGAATCCGCCTCCCAACTCGCGGTCATCCAGGACGACGTCGCACGCGAGTCCCTGATCCAGCACCTCGCGACCCGCCTGCGGGTGGGCGCGCCCGACCTGCAGGGGGCCGTCACCCGCGCCCGCCGCAACGCCCGCCGTCCCCGCCCCAACCGCCATCAGGCCCGCGACGGCAAACCGAGCCCCCCCGCCGTCGAGCCGACGCCCCTCGACCGTCGCATCGGGGCGCTTTGTGCGCTTGCGCTCCAATCCCACGAGGCCCGCGACTGGCTCGGCGAGCAGTTCGAAACCCTCCACGAACTCAAGGAGCAACTCGACGGAGTCCACATCCTCCAGACCATCCTCGCCGAGCGTCCGGATCCCGCCTCACCCGCCTCGGTGAACAGTTTTCTCGCCGGTCTGGACGAAGCCGACCGCCTGGCACTGCGCGAGGAAACCGCCTTCAGCGAAGCCGCCCCGGAGGACCCGGTCGACAGCGCCACGCAGACCCTTGCCGATGCCTCGGCGCTCGCCCTCGAGAAGGAAGACGCCCGGATCAAGGCCGCGCTGAACGACCCGCAATTGGGAAACGAAGAGGCCGCGAAACTCTTCGAACGCGCCAAGGAGATCGCCGATCTCCTGGCCGGCATGCCCGCCCGGGCGCTCACCAATGATCGCTTCACCCCCCGGAGCCGACGGTCGAAAGCACAAAAACCTTGGAATAGAGCGGGTTTTCGCGACGAAAGAAAACCTTGACCGGGACAGCGGGTCCGGAAATGTTCCGCCCGCGCTACCGCCGACGGCAGTTTCGCCCCATAATGGGGGAGGTCTGTCCCGGCGTCTTCATCGACCCGCCAATGTCCTCCAAGAAAGCAAGCAAGACGGCCCGCAAGAAGGTCGCAAAATCGGCAACCCCGAAGAAGGCTGCCACGAAGGCCCCCGCGAAGAAAGCGGCCAAGAAGGCTCCGGCCAAAAAGAAGGAAGCGGCCAAGAAGGCTCCGGCCAAAAAGAAGGCCGCCCCGAAAAAGAAGGTCGTGAAGAAGGCTGCCAAGAAGGCCGCACCGGGCAAGGCCGTCAAGAAGGTCGCAAAAAAGGCGCCTGCGAAGAAAACCGCCGCGAAGAAGCCGGCGACGAAAAAGGCCACACCCGCCGCCAAAGCCGATCCAAAGGAGAAGGCAGCGCCCCCCGAAGCGACGGAGAAGGACAAAGCCGCTTCCCAAAAGGCCGGCGGCAACGATCAAGCCGACCCGAAGGCCGAGCAGGAAAACGGCGTCGCAAAGCGCCGCATCGACACCCCGGAGATCCAGGAGAAGATCCGCGAACTCATCAAGCTCGCCAAGGAGCAGGAGTATCTCACCTACGACGACATCAACGACATCCTGCCGAACGATCTCGTCGAGCCCTCCGACGTCGAGGCGATCATGCAGCAGCTCCGCGACATGGAGTTCGACATCATCGACGCCTCCGAGGTCGACCGCTTCAAGGACAAGAAGCGCGAGTCCGGCGACGATGAACCGGCCGAGACCAAGGATCAGAAGCTCGACATTCTCGACGACCCGGTCCGGATGTACCTCAAGCAAATGGGCCAGGTGCCCCTGCTCACCCGCGAGCAGGAGGTCGAGATCTCCAAGCGCATCGAGGATGCCGAGATCGAGGTCGCCAAGCAGCTCCACCTCTTCGGCTTCGTGGCCGACAGTTATCTGGAACTCGCCGACAAGCTGACGCGCGGCAAGGAGCGATTCGACCGCGTGATCCTCGACAAGAAGATCGAATCACGGGAGCGCTACATGAAGAGCCTGCCGAAGCTCTGCGACCAACTGCGCCAGCTCCACGAGGAGAACGAGACGATCTTCCGCCAACTCTCGGCCAAGGCACCCCGCGGCAAGAAGAAGCTGCAGGAAAACTTCGCCAAGAACCTGCAGACCCTCCACCGCGTCTACTCGCGCTTCTACTTCAAGCAGAAGGTCACCGAGGACTTCTGCGAGCAGGTCGAGGAATACCAGTCGAAGTTCTGGAAGTACGAACGCAAGGTGAAGTCGAGCCCGAAGAACAAGGAGTTCGAAACCAAGCTGCGCGAACTCCAGCAACGGTCCTGGCACTCGGTCGACGACTTCAACGAGACCAACAAGAACCTCCGCCACTGGCTGCGCGAGGCCCTCAAGGCCAAGACCGAGATGGTCGAGGCGAACCTGCGTCTCGTCATTTCCATCGCCAAGAAATACACCAACCGCGGCCTCTCCTTCCTCGACCTGATCCAGGAGGGCAACATGGGCCTGATGAAGGCGGTCGAGAAATTCGAGTACCGTCGCGGCTACAAGTTCTCGACCTACGCGACGTGGTGGATCCGCCAGGCCATCACCCGCTCGATCGCCGACCAGGCCCGGACCATCCGCATCCCGGTGCACATGATCGAGACCATCAACAAGCTGATGCGGGTGCAGAAGCAGCTCGTCCAGGAATACGGCCGCGAGCCGTCCCCGGAGGAGATCGCCGAGGAAATCCACCTTCCCGTCGAGCGGGTGCGCGCCGTCCTCAAGATGGCCCAGCAGCCGATCTCGCTGCAGGCACCCGTCGGCGACTCCGACGACACCTCCTTCGGTGACTTCATCGAGGACAAGGCGGCCGAGAACCCGATGGAGGAAGCCGGCTTCGCGATGCTCAAGGAGAAGATCGGCGACGTGCTGTGCACGCTGACCGAGCGCGAGCGCGAGGTGCTCGAGCAGCGTTTCGGCCTCAAGGACGGCTACAGCCGCACCCTCGAGGAGGTCGGCCGCCAGTTCCAGGTGACCCGCGAGCGGATCCGTCAGATCGAGGCCAAGGCCCTGCGGAAAATGCGCCACCCCACCCGCATCCGGAAGCTGGAAGGCTTCATCGAACTGCCGGGAATGTGAGGAGAGGAGCGCCGATTATGAGATCGGCACGCCTCATCCCCTCACCCCGCGCCACCTGCGATAGACAGCCTCCCGCCCGCGCCAATCCCCGGATGCCATGGGCGGCAGCCCAGGCTCCCTATCGAGAACTCCGGACCGCGACGACCAGGCGTGCCGGTTTCATAACCGACGCGCCTTCCCTCTCTTTTGGCACTTGGCACTTCCTACTTGGAACTTCGGGGCCATAGGCTCCCGGCATGCGCTGGCTCGAACGGATGGAAGACCGCCTGCACTGGGTGGCAATCCCCGGACTTTTCAAATACCTCGCCATGCTCGGCGTCCTGGTATCGGCCGTCTCATGGATCAACCCGGACGTCGCCTCGATCATTGCCTTCGACCGGGCAAAGATCCTCGACGGCGAATACTGGAGGTTGCTGAGCTTCGGCTTCGCGCCGATGGGCGTGTTCGGCTTCAGCGTCTTCGGCGTCCTGTTCCTGGTGTTCGCGACCTTCATCGCCTTCCTGGTGAGCGACTCGCTGGAGGAGGTCTGGGGACCGACCCGCACGACGCTCTACCTCTTGAGCGTGTGGGTGGGACTGATGATCGGGCCGATGATCCTCGACCCGCACACCTCCTTCATCGGGACCTACCTCTACCTCGCGATGTTCTTCGCCTTCGCGACCTACTTTCCCCGCTACGAATTCCGGCTCTTCGCGATTCTTCCGGTGCAGGTGCGCTGGCTCGCGTGGATCGGCTTCGGGATCATGGTGCTGTCGCTGCTGGGTCACTTGCCGCTGATCTCCGTCGTCCTCCCCACCCTTCTCCCCTACGGACTGTGGGTGCTGCCGACCTTCCTCCGGGACCGCAAGGCCCTGGCCGAGGCGGGCCTGCGCCGACGCAAGTTCCAGTCCAAGGCCCTGCCCGAAGACCAGGCCTTTCACCGCTGTGCCGAGTGCGATCGGACCGAGTTGACCGATCCCGAACTCGATTTCCGCACCATGCTCGACGGAACCGAGTATTGCGTCGAACACCTCCCGGCCGACTCTGAGCCATGAGTTCCTTCGATCCTGCCAGCATCCGCAGCGAGTTCCCGATTCTCGCCACCGAGATCAACGGGCGCCCGCTCGTGTATCTCGACAATGCGGCCACGACCCAGAAGCCGCGGCGCGTCCTCGAGGCATCGCGCCGCTACTACGAGGAACTCAATTCGAACATCCACCGTGGCACCCACCACCTCGCCCGGGCCGCCACCGAAGCCCACGAGAAGGCCCGCGAGACCGTCGCCGCCCACCTCAACGCCTCCAGCAGCGACGAGGTGATCTTCACCTCCGGCACGACCGATGGCATCAATCTCGTCGCGAACATCCTGACCGCCTCGTTTCAACCCGGGGACGAAATCCTGATCTCCACGCTCGAGCACCACTCGAACATCGTCCCGTGGCAGATGCTGTGCGAGCGCTCCGGCGCCTCACTGAAGGTCATCCCCTGCGACGACCACGGCGTGCTCGATCTCGACGCGTTCCGGGAGTTGCTCACGGAACGAACCCGGCTGCTTGCCGTCACCTGGATTTCGAATGCCTTCGGCACGATCAATCCGGTCGCCGAAATGATCGCCGCCGCCAAGGCTGCCGGCGCCCGCGTGCTGATCGATGCCGCGCAGGCGGTGCCGCACCTGCCGGTCGATGTCCAGGCACTCGGCGCCGATTTCCTCGTCTTCTCCGGACACAAGATCTTCGCCCCCACCGGGATCGGCGTCTTGTGGGGCCGGCGCGAGGTCCTCGAATCCCTGCCTCCCTGGCGCGGCGGTGGCGAGATGATCAAGGAGGTGAGCTTCGAGGGAACCACCTACAACGACCTGCCGTTCAAGTACGAGGCGGGCACCCCGAACATCGAAGGGGCCATCGCCCTCGCCGAGGCCATCGACTTCGCCAACGAACTCGGCATGGCGGCCATCCATCTCCACGAGAAGCGGCTGCTCGAAAAGGCGGCTGAGGTCGTGGGCGGCATCGAAGGCGTCCACCTCTACGGCCCCTCGGAACGCGCCGGAGCGCTCTCCTTCGCCATCGAGGGCGTGCATCACTACGACCTCGGCACCCTGATCGACCAGATGGGCGTGGCCGTCCGCACCGGCCACCACTGCTGCCAGCCGCTGATGGCCCGCTTCGGCATCACCGGCACCACCCGCGCCTCCTTCGCCGCCTACAACACGATGGAGGATGTCGAAGCCCTCGCCACCAGCGTCGAGAAGGCGGCGATGATGCTGCGGTAGCGGCACCGTGGCTGCCCCGGCCCGGGGCAGCCCGTGGTTGCGGCGGCCCGCCGCAACACTCCAATTCCGCCACAACCAAAGTTTGCATTTTTCGCAATCCCCTCTTCCCATCCCCACGACGTGAGCATCGCCGACAAACAACAGCAGGTCCTCGACGAACTCGACCTCTTCCAGGACTGGCAGGAACGCTACGAGTACGTGATCGAACTCGGAAAGAAGCTTCCCGCCATGCCCGAGGAACAGAAGACCAGTGAGAAGCTCATCAAGGGCTGCCAGTCACAGGTCTGGCTCGATGCGTCGACCGAGGACGGAACGATCCGCTACGCCGCCGACTCCGACAGCGTGATCACCAAGGGCATGATCGCCCTCTTCGTCCGCGTGCTCGACGGCGAAAGCTCCGACGACATCCTCACCGCCGACCTTTCCTTCATCGACAAGACCGGCCTCAAGGAGCACCTCGCCCCGACCCGCGCCAACGCCCTCAACCTGATGGCCACCCAGATGAAGCAGCGGGCACTGGAACTGGCGCAGGGGTAGTCCTCAATGCCCCTGCTTCAGGAAGGGCTTGAGGACGAGCAGCACCAAGGCCCCGGCGACGATCCCGAACAGCCCGTTGAACAGCGTCATCGCCACCTTTCCCCCGCCGCCCCAAGGTTCGACCAAATGCTCGATCCCGTGATGCACCGGCGGAATGCCGTGCACCAATATCTGCCCTCCGACCAGAAACATCGCCGCCGTGCCGACCACCGACAGCGTCTTCATCAGGAACGGTGCGGCCCAAAGGATCGCCCGCCCGATCGCCATCCCCTTCCGGCTCAGGTAGAGGCCGAGGTCATCGAGCTTCACGATGCCGGCCACCAGGCCATAGACGCCGACCGTCATCAGCGCGGCGATCGCGGAAAGCACCAGCGCCTGCGTCGCGAAAGGCCGCGCGGCGACCACTCCGAGCGTGATCACAATGATCTCCGCCGAGAGCACGAAGTCGGTGCGGACCGCCCCCTTGATCTTCGCTTTCTCGTCCACCTCGCCGTGCTGAAGTTCCCTCACCTTTTCCACCGCCGCCTCGACCGTCCTCTCGCGCTTGCGGACGATGTAGTGGATCAGCTTTTCGACCCCCTCGAAGCAGAGATAGGCACCGCCGATCATCAGCAAGGGCGTGACTGCCCACGATGCAAAGTGATTCAGGGCCAGCGCCGCCGGCACCAGGATCAGCTTGTTGACGAAGGATCCCCTGGCCACCGCCCACACCACCGGAAGCTCACGCTTCGCCACCACCCCGCTCACCTGTTCCGCATTCAGCGCCAGGTCATCCCCCAGCACCCCGGCGGTCTTCGAAGCCGCCTTCTTGGTCATGAGTGCGACGTCGTCGAGGATCGACGCAATGTCGTCCAACAGCATCAGCAGACTTCCTCCGGCCATGCGCGCAGCCTAGGGCTCTCCCGTCCGCCCTGAGAAGACTCAAGTTTCCGGGGAAACTCCTCAAGTCAGCAACGACTCAGTAGTCCTCTACTGTGAAGAACATGCGGTCATTGAGCGCGGAACCCGCGCCGGCGAGCGTCCGGGTGACCACGCCTCCGCTTCCAGGTATGCCCTCAAGCTTGTTGGGCATCGAATCAAGGTTCGGTCCCCAGCGGATCCGATAGCTTCTTCCCACGATGGTTTCGAAGGAGATAATCGCGCTGGAACCGGAGGATTCAAGATTGGTGATCTTCGGCGGATCCGCAGCCGCCGAACCAGCTTGGAGGATCTCGTGGGTTCGTATGATTCCACCCGCCTGGAAAGTCAGCAAGGTGCTTCGGGGGGCGCTGCTTGTATTCGCACCCACCTCATAGGTGAAGGTCTGGGGTCCATCCTGCGAGGGCAGTTCGCCACTGGTAACCCAACTGTCCCCGCTCGATGACCAGTCCCAGCTCGTGTTGCTGCCGACCGTCAGATCGAACACTCCACCCGATTCATCCACGTTCCGCTGCGTCGGGGTGACCGTCAGCTCCGAAACAAAGCCTTCCTGGGTGACAGTATGGCTCTCAAATGTGGAATAATCCGGAGTATGAAAGTAAATGGTTCCGGTTCTGGGTGTGCTACTCGAGTTCTGCTCAATAGATAACGAGAAGGTGCGGGAACCACTTTGCTGGGGAGGCTGACCGACTGCGGTGACCCATGAATCGTTGGTGAACCAATTCCATGCCGTGTTGGAAGTGACATCAATGTCGGCACCGCCACCTTCTCCACCAATCAATGACGAGAGGGACCCAAGAGTAAGAGTCGCTTGCGCTCCAGCCTGCTCAACGGTCAGAGTCTTGTTCAGTGCGCCGTGCGAGAAGTTGAAATTCATCGACCGACCGAAGACCGTCGGATTGGGATCCACCGACAGCGAGAAGGTTTGGTTCCCGGATTGCACGGCCGCCTCGCTTGGTGCCTTGCCCCAAGCCGCATCCGAAACCCAGTGCCACTCCCCATTCGAGCTGACGGAAACCACGTAGCTCGCCCCGGACGACGAGACGTTCTGAATCCGGGTCGTGTTGAGGTCCAAGGTCACCGCAGCACCCGCCTGCGTCACCCGGTGGATCCTGGTCAAAGGTCCCTGGGTGAAGGTGATGATTCCTTCACGAATCGCCGTCGTCGGATTCGCAGCCACGGAGTAGCTGAAGACTGTGTTGCCATTCTGGGAGCCCGGCTCGGAACTGGTGATCCATGAGACACTCTTGCTCCACGACCACGTTTGGTTGGAGATCACATTGAAGTTGGAGGATGCCGCCCCTCCTGAACTGAATCCACGTGCGTCCGCACTCAGCTCCAGCAATGGCGCGGAACCGGCCTGGGTGACGGTATGAACCAGCGTCAAGCCTCCCTGTGTGAAGGAAATCACTGCCGTCCGCGGATCCGTGGATGGGTTCTCTGCGACCGAGAAGACGAATTCCAGGTTGCCGGATTGGTTGGACCCGAATGCACTGGAAATCCAGGCCGCCGCCGTACTCCAAGACCACGGACCGGAACAACTGACATCGATCGCCCCGCTGCCACCCGCCGCAGTCGCCGTTGATTCCAAACGCGACAACGCCAAGGTGCCGCTTCCCGTTCCCGACACCGGCATGGTCGACCCCCCCGAGGTGGCATTGGAGTTGACGACCAGATTGCCCCCGTAGGATGCCGCATTGAAGGGCTCGAAGGTTACCCCCACCGACTGCGACTGACCACTGGGAATCGAACCCGAGTAGTTCCCGGTAAAGCCCTGCGGAAGATTCAAACCATTCACGAACAACGAGGAATTGCCGTCGTTGTGGATCGTGAAGAACTGCGTCTTCGATTGACCGATCTTCACATCGCCGAAAGCCAGATTGCCGGTCAGCCGAATGATGCGGGTCTGCGCGACCACCGCTTCGTAGGACGCGATCAATTGGACATCCCGGTACTGGCTGAAGGCATGAAGAAGAATAAACCATTCTCCACTCTGTGGATTCGTGATGGTGATTGTCTCGGAATTCCCGCTGCTGATCGAACGTTGGGTGTAGCTGGAAATAGTCGGTTCCGATCCACGCCGGACATACAGATCGACGTCGCCGATACCTCCTGAAGTGGAAACCGTGAGGCGGGTTTGGCCAGAAGGTACGGTGATTTTAAAAAACTGCTCTGAACCCAACAGTCCATTCAATCCGTTGACCGGGATGCCGTTGGAAAGCGGATAGACAGAATTAACGCCACTTCCGGAGATCGAGGCGATCGAAACACCTGATGTCTTGTTGGAATTCACACTCAGATTCCCCGCATAGACGATGTCATCCACAGGTGCGAAGGTGATTGTCACTGCTTGACTTCCTCCAGGCGCGATGTTGCCTGACCATGATCCCGAGAAACCTGTCGGAAGGTTGATCGAACTCACCGACAACGGAGCATTGCCGTCATTATGAATCCGCAATTCCCGGTCACTGGTTGAAAAGGTCGAAACCTGCCCGAAGGACAAACTTCCACTGAGTCGGATGATCCGGGTTGTCACCACGGGAGCCTGATAGCTTGCCACCAGGGAGACTCCCGAATAACTTGAATAGCCACGCAGCATCACGTACCAATCTCCAGCTGCGGGATTGTTGATGGTGACGGTTTCATCGTTTCCGCCCAAGTAAGGTCGATGGTCCCAATCGCTGGTAGTTGGAATTGATCCATAACGCACATACAAGTCGCAGTCACCACTTCCTCCCGAGATCTCGAACGACAGGGATTCCTGGCCAGGGGGAACGCTGAAGCGATACACTCGCTCAGAACCTCCGTCCCCCGAGAGCCCCGTCACTGGGACGCCATTGTTCAGATTGGTGACCCCCACGACTCCCGAACCCGTTGCCAGTCGGGTATTCGTTCCGGATGTCTTGTCCGAGAATACCGTCACATTCCCGCTGTATGCCCCCCCGGTCGAAGGAGCGAAGGTGACAGTTCTGTTGATCGAGCCACCCGGCGGAATGACCGCACCCGATGTACTCCCCGAAAAGCCGGTCGGGTAGCTGATGGAGGAAATACTCAGGTCGTCGTTGCCGAGATTTCTGATAAGCAAGTTCCGAAACGCACTCTGACCAGTTGTCACATTCCCAAAGGAGAGACTTCCCGACAGGTCAATCACACGGGTTTGTGCAGAAGCGGTGGCGCTGCCCGTGAGTATCAGGGAATAGGCCTGTTGCCCTCCGGAAAAACTACCGTTCGCACGAACCTCCACCGTGAACGTCCCAGGCGTCCCCGGATTCTGAATCAGAACCTGCTCGACATTATCGACGCTGTTGACACCCGTCGTCGCCGTCTGGCTGAGCGACGACTGGCTCCACGAGCCCACATGGGGCATCACGAAAGGATAGTACTGGGTTGAATTCGGCGCGATGACTTTAAGATCCAGATCATTTACGAGTGCCTTGCTCCGGTTGTCCCCGCCCGATTTCTCGGTGCCCGCCGGATCGTGCCACACCAGTGTGGCGCGGATCGCACCCACACCATCCCATTGGAAGGTGTGCACCTTGACAGCGTTTGAGCCGACCTGGCTCTCAATGATCTTCGGGCTCCCGGAGCTCGAAGCGTGCTGATCGATCACTTCGGCTGCTGCCTTTCCGTTGACCAGCCCCCAGCCATTCTGATAGTCGGGCCCGGGTCGCCCCAAATCGTCCGCCGTGTGAATCAGCAAAGCCTTGAGCGTGCTGGCCCGCATCTGCTGACCCGGGAAACGCTTCTGATAGTAATCTGTCAGAAGCATGGCGGTTCCCGCCACATTCGGAGTCGCCATGCTCGTTCCGCCGTAGCTTGAATAGGCACTGTCGCTCGTTGCGACCGGCGAATAGACGCCAACTCCATTTCCCACCACATCTGGCTTGATCCGTCCATCGTCCGCAGGCCCCCAGGAACTAAAGGACGACATTGATGCTGCCCCCACCGAACGACTGGAGCCCGAAACCGCATCATCGACCGCTCCCACCGTAAGAACATTCTTGGAAAGGCCCATCCCCTCGATCAGATCATAACCTCCCTTGTAGATGCCGTCCCCCTTGGGACTGCTGCTGCTCATGGTGAAAGTTCCGCCTGTGCTCCTAACTTGCACGATACTCCCATTGGACGGGTTGTTGTTGCGGTCGTTCCCGGCGGCCTTGCAGATGAGCGTGTAAGGAAGACTCTGGGCGTAGCTGTCCCAACTGCGACTAGAGTCCGAGTAGCGACCAAACTCCGGATCAACCGACGAACTACTCGTCCCTGAACCATACCAGGTCCAGCCGTTGTTCCAACTATACCCGCGGATGAAGCCGTAGGAATGGTTGGAAACAAGGACCCTTGAGGACTGCAGAGGTGTGGCGGCCCCCGCAGAAGCAAACTCCGACCCGTCGCTGTTCCAGTCATAGGAATGGATCCGCACGGCCGGTGCCATACCTTTTGCACTGCTCACCGTCCCGCTGGCACCTATGGTCCCGGCCACGTGTGTCGCGTGATTGCTGAAGGTCGGGCTGCTGTCCTGAATCGACACCCTGGAACCGAACTCCTGATGGCTGTTCCGCACCCTCGCCTCATCCCAGACGCCTACGCGGAGACTCCCACCCGTCACGCTGAAGGGGCTGACCCTCAGGGCCGCAGCATTCGTCGAGATTGCAGCGTCTTGATTGTTCGTCGCACGATACTGGGGGCGATCCTCCACAAAGTCAAAAAGCTCGGCCTTGGACCCATCCTCTCTTGGAATGATGATCGGGATACTCATCCGCCGTGCCTTGGCCCTCGCCCAATCCAACCGGGCATCTTCCAGAGCCCGAATCTTCGCCACCGCCGCAGCGCGCTGTTTCTCATCCGCCATGTCCACGCCCTCGAGGATCGCCGCAATGTCACCCTCGGGGCGGGGTTCTGGAGCCGGATCCCTGCGCACCGCTCCAACGCGCTGCTTGCCGTCTAAGTCTCCTCGCCGCCCCCCATTGGAAACGGTCGTCGTTCCCGCCGAGGTCCGTCCCCACGCATGGTCTCCACGAAAACCCCGATCCCGCGGGCGCTCTTCTTTTTCTGACTCCCGACCCGCCTCACCTCTCCCATTGCCCGCCTCCCCGGCAGCCAGTCCCGCAGGGGATCGACTCTGCGCCGCCTCGCGCTGCGACACCATTACCGTCGACCCCGAACCCCGCTCATCCTGGCCCCGCCAGTTGCGGCCCCATGCAAGGATGAGAATCACGATTACCGACCCACCAAGCCCCAGCATCCAAAGGAGCTTCGAGCGACGGCCATTCCGGTCTGGACCAAAGAAATCCCTCATCCCCTGATAGTGGTTGGTATTTTCTTGTCGCGATGGGGCTCACAAGCGCATCGGTCGGGCCAGTCAATCGCCGGGCCCCGCCTCAATCAGGACCCATCGACTTTCTGAAATAGCACCGTTTTGCTGACCTCAAGCTCATACTTCCTCGTGACGTCAAAGCCAAACCCGCTCCTCAAGCGTTCCGCGACTTCCGTCGCTTTTCCCTCGCCGCCAGCTTCGGCTGACAAGCGGGCGTAGTCCTCACGCAGCTTCTGAAGGAGTTCGTAGGCTTCGATGGAATCCAACTCCATCACCTTGGAGCGGGTCACCTCTGCCCCTTCGCCACTCCCGGCATCACTCACCTCGTAGAGGGTACTCCTCACAGGCATCATCAGGTGATCCCCCCCGGGCTTGAAACCGTAGGTCTCGAGGAGAATCTCCTGATTCCTGCGGTAGGTTTCCTGGGTCGGCACGCCTTCCTTCGCTTCACCTCCCTCCGGCTCGCCTTTTCCATCTTCCTTGACCAGGCGCTCGCCCTGTTCCCGGACAAATCTCACCGCCGCCATGAACCTGTGGTTCGCCGCGACGCCATCGATGATGGAAACCATCTGATATGCGCCATCGTCCCTGACGAGACGGTGGGGAATGGCTACAATATTGCCCAGACCCACCACGCGAGGCGATGTATCCGTCCCAAGTTGGGCCTCAGACGACTGCGTCTCCTTGCTGCACCCCGGGAGGTGGATCCCGAGGCTCACAACAAGGATAATTCGAATGGAGAAGCGCATGGCAGGCTGAATCAGAAGGATACCACCCCGCCGATTCCGAAGTTGTGGGCAGCGTCCGCATCAGAGAAAAACTCACCGAGGTAGTGGATGCCGACCTTGGCATTTGGTGCGACCTCAAAACTACCTCCGACGCCGAACAGGAATGCCTCGTCGCCGATGCCTGGGGCCGTAACCCTCATCGGCCGGGCAGCCGCTCCACCAGCAACGAAACTCGCACCCACGGCATCCTCATCATCCAGAAGATCCATGGTGTATCCAAGTGATCCATAGACACTGAGCTTCTCCGTGATGTCATACTCGACCAGCAATTCCAAATCCAAGAGTAGGGCCTCGATGTCCTGAGCCTGGACAGACAGCGGAATGCCTGCACCGCGCTCGCTGAAAGCATCAACCTCACCATTGGCGTAGGTCAAACGGGCCCCGGGAATGACGCGCAGCGGACCGGAAGAATAAGCGACACCCGAAATCCCACCACCGATCTGGAACACATCCGAGCCAATCCCATTCGCCTGCACGGCTCCACCGAAGCTCTGGCGGGTGACGTCGTGCTCATACATGCCGTAGGCTACATGGGCCGTCGCCCGCAGCGACGACTCCGGATCGATGAGGTAACCTCCGAAGGCTCCAAGCATGAAGCCCTGGGAATCGGCATCGATCAGTGCACCTGAAACGGTTCCAGTGTCCACACCAAGCAGCATTCCGACCTCCCACTGCGGTGCCACCTCATAGCGGACACCACCCGTCAGCCCGAAGGTCTCCACAGTGTAGCTGGCGTTGTTCGCGAGCGACTGTGCTCCGGCCGTCGACCCCCAGAGCTGGGCAAAGACATCGATGTGATCCCCCCGATGGATGGACTGCGCGCGCTCCCCATTGCGGACATGATTCCGCAGATTCTCCTCGGAGTAATCGGCAAGACCCCGGTGAACCTCGGGCGAAAGCTGGTTGACGACCGATGTCACAATTCCTCCCGGCTGAATGGCGTCATTGGTCGCATCACGCATCAACCCTCCCTCCAAGGTCGGGTCGAGCTGTCCCGGCAGCAACTGATGTCGTATCTCACCAGTAGCCGGATCAATTGTCGTCACGACGTTCTGGAAACCTGGATCTCGCGTATCTTCTACCAACGCAAAGAACACCTCGGTCTGATTCTCATTCAGATTTTGATACGCCTTGCTGAATTTAGCCCCCTCGTCTGCAAGGTCGAACTGAATCACGCCTGTTGACGGATCGAAGCTGTAGGAAAGGACGTTTGTTGCAAAGTCCAAGTCAGGCGCTAAAGCTCCGCTGCCACTCACAGCGTTAACTATTTGAATCGAGGAGCCGCCATCAGGTGCATCGGGGCCGACAAGATTAAGATCCAAATTACCCGCATACGTTGCAACACCATTGACATTAAGTAAGTCTGCTCCGAGCGCGCCGCCCGGATTGGAGACATCAATGCGAAGAGTGCCTGCGGGAGAGTTTGTGAAGTCTCCATCAATCGTGAGTGTTCCTAATACGCCGTCTCCACCAGGAGAAACGATTCCCGAATTATTGAGTCCCCCTACAACCGTCCCCGTCCCCTGCAGAACCGAGTAGGTCAGACCTCCACCGTTTTGAAGACTCGCGCCCCCCGCCAGATTGATAATGGAAGCGGCCTGCCCCAGTTGCCCACCAGCAATGACGGAAAGAGTGCCGGTATTGATGTTGATAGTGTCTGCATTGGAGGTACCTCGGAGAGTCACCGCTCCATCGCTGTTGAGAATTCCCATCCCCAGCGTGGTTGGAGCCGCGATTTCCGATCCACCCGATAGATCGTAGGTGGTCGCCGTGAGCGTTCCTGTTCCATTCACGAGCCCGCCGTCGTTGTTCAGGACACCGATGGTGTCGGTTGTGTTCACCGTCAATGTTCCCTGGTTCGTCACCGTGGCGGTGTCCCCGAGGTCTCCGTTATCGACAAGGGTCGATGCCGGCTGAATCGCAACCGTGTCATTCGTGGACACACCTCCCAGAGTGAGGGTACCCGTCTGAACCGTCAGCGCGCCACCGCCAATGCTGCCAGTCACCTGAACCGTCCCATTGCTGGTCGTGGTGCCCGAAAGCTTGCCTGTCACACTGGAATTATTGTTCAGGTTGGCCGTGGTGGCAGTCAGGGTGCCCGCTCCGCTGAGGAGGCCACCATTTGATGTGTAGACCGCCACGGTATCAGCGACATCAACGTCGAGGGTTCCCTGATTCACCACGAGTGCACCACCGGACAGTCCCCCGTTCTGGTTGTCGAGCGTCGCGCCTCCAATGATAAAGACAGGACTATTGGTCGATGTCCCAGCGAGAGCCAGAGTCCCGGTCTGCACGGTCAGGCTTCCCCCACCGATGGTGCCAGTCACGCCCACCGTTCCGTTGCTGGTGATGTTCCCCAAGAGATTGCCTCCCACGCTCGAGCCGTCATTCAGAGAAGCACCATTGGTCGCGGTGAGAATTCCTGCTCCTCCCAGTGTCCCACCAGTCGAAGAGTAGGTAAGGACGGTTTCCGGACCATTCACGTTCAGGGTGCCGTTGGTGTTATCGACCGCGATGCTGTCGATTAGATTGTTGCCAGTAAGCTCCACCGTGTTGCTCCCGACATTGAAGAACTCCGCATCAAGCATGTCGGTCGTCAGGGTCAAGTCACCCGTGATGTTGATTGTATCAATGCCGCCCTGACCGAAGAAATCCAAGCCGCCCGCTTGGGTTGCACCCAGGTTCAGGATGTCGTTCTGGTCACCTGCATTGATGGTATCCACGCCGACAAAAGCAATTCCGTTCGCGGTTCCAGCCTGATCTCCAGTATAGCTGAAAACATCAGCACCCGCAGTTCCATCCAGGATTCCACTCCCTGCACTGAACGACTCGATGTTGCTAAGTGTCACTCCATTCGTCGCAATCTGGTTGGCGACGCTGGTCAATGCCACATCAGCATTGGTCACCACCTGATCATTTCCGCCCGCCGCGTCCACCGTCGTCACATCGCTGAAGGAAATCCCACCCGCGTTGCCGGTGTTTGCTCCGGTCAGGTTGAAGGTATCATCGCCGCCGCTGCCGTTGAGCACGCCGTTGGTCGTCCCCAGGATCTCAAGGTTCGACACCGTCACCCCGTTGCTCAACGCCTCGCCGGCCGTCCCGGTCAGCTCCGTGTCCGCATTCGTGTTCAGCGTGTCGCTGCC